>JBNMJJ010000155.1:0-5778 GCA_050873745.1 Lachnospiraceae bacterium
AACGTACATTTCATCCATACTGACAGGATGCAGATAAACCTTTGCGCCATCAGCAGCAACGGATACTTCGCAGTAATTGTCTCCCTGTGTAGCGTCACAGCCGATGGCCTTTACGTCCACGCTGCGGATAAGCTGTTTTTCCGTTATGGAATAAACGAAGAGGCCGAAATATCCGCCAAAAATAATTTTAGTCTCATCCATGTAGTAGACAGAATAGCCATCTGCACCGGTAGGAGCATTCAAATCAATTTGGGGCGCAGTGATTTCCACAAGCTCTTTTGTTCCATTCGTTGCACATCCAAGTATCATTACAGAAATCAAAATAATGCTCAAAACTGCTGCTTGTATCCTGGGCTGTTTGAATCGGAGTACATTTTTTATCCGTTTGCCTGCATCGGATTCCCCAAAGCATAAAGGGCCGCCAAGGGCCTGTCGGTTGGTGGAAAAGGATAATAGCAGGGCGCTGTAATCCTGTTTTACCTGACTGCCCAGAAGGGAAAGTACCTTCTCATCACAGCTCATTTCCATATCCCGGCACATTAGGAAATAAGAAAGCCATACCAGAGGATTGAACCAGTGGAGGGTGAGGGCCAAAAAAGCTACAGGCTTCACCAGATGGTCCTTACGTTTAAGATGGTATTTTTCATGAGTAAGGACGAAATCCTGCTCCTTTTTTTCCAGGCGGTAAGGGATATAGATTCTGGGGGAAAGCAGGCCCATGATGAAAGGAGAGGAAAGATAGTCGCACTCATAGATATTTTCCCGTAAAAGTGTTGCCTTTTCTACCCTTTTATATAGCCTTATATACTGGTAAAAGCTGTATGACAGAATCAGGATTATCCCTCCAAGCCAAATGCAGGCAGCCACCTTAAGCCAGTCAGGGGTAACTTCTGCTGGGGTGTAGCTGTGGGACAGGTATTCAACGGGCGGTTGCCCGGCAGTCGCTGCGGGAATAGCGGTTGAGGTGATTCGTTCGTCAGGGAGAATTTTTACATCCGGCGTCAGGGTAAGACTTTTGGGCAAAAAAAGCCGTCTTAAGGGATAATCGAAAAGATTAAAAATACTGAAAGCGGATGCTACGGACACGGGACAAAGCAGACGGAACCCAACCAGAGCCCACAGACAGTAAGAGTATTTTTTCGGAAAACGAAGCAGGAGGCATCTGACTGCCATTACCACGGCGGCCACAGCCGATGCGGTCAGGCTCATTTCCCATATTTTTTCAAAAAGTAAAATCAGTTTATCCATGATTACCTCCATAAAACAGGTTATTTTTCTCTGTGTTCATCAATTATTTTCTGAATCTTTTCCGCTTCCTGGCAGGAAAGGCTTCTTCCGTTTAAGAAGGCCGCAATGAAGCTGGGCAGGGAACCGCCAAAGGTGCGGTCCACAAAGCCGGCTGTTTCGCTTGCCTGGGCCTCCTTTTGGGGAATCAGCACGGAAACAACGGCGTTTTCACTTTGAATATAGCCCTTCTCACATAATTTCTTAATAGTGGTATAGGTGGTGGATTTCTTCCATCCCAGCTTTTCATTACACAGCTTGACCAGCTTGCCAGAATTTACGGGAGCATGTTCCCATACGATAGACATGAATTTGTAGTCACTGGCACAGAGAGTATTCTTTCCCATAAAAGCCTCCTTTTTCTTCAATTAAATTTTTGAGGAAAGATAGGGTCTATAAGTACAGACCTCGTTTCTGGAATAAGTCTATAATAATAGACCTAATCTGTCAATACTTTTCACGCAGATATGCTTAAACTGTTGGTTGTGTAGATGAAATTTGTATATTATACTAATATGGTATCGAATAGTGCCCGTCTTTTTACTGATTTGAGATGCTGCATAGAGGCGGTATGAAGGGGAGAGGGCATCTGTTTGGGAGGTGAATATGAAAAGCATAAGACGAAATGCAAACAATATTTTTTTATGTATATTTGAACTGTTAATCGGAATTTTGGTGTTGATTGATCCTTTTGCCTTTTCTTCCGGGATTATTATGGCTATAGGTGTTCTGTTGATTTGGGGAGGAGCGGTCTGTGTATTTCGGTATTTTCAGATGGAGCCGGAGGAAGCGGCGCTTAGTCAGCAGTTGCTTAAGGGATTGTTTTTCCTGTTGGCAGGCGTTCTCTGTACATGGAAATATCAATTAGTTCTTTCCACCTTTCCCTTGCTCACGGTGATTTATGGTGTGGGTATTTTACTTGCAGGACTGGCCAAGATACAATGGGCAGTGGATTTGCTTCGGCTGGAGAGGCAAAGATGGTTTTTGACGGCTATCAGTGCAGCTATCTCTCTGCTTTGTGCAGCCGCTATTCTGAAAAATCCCTTTTCTACCATAGCAGTTTTGTGGGTGTTTATCGGTGTTTCTCTGATTTTGGAATCTATTTTTGATATTATCAGTCTGCTGGTAGGGGGATGCAGGAAGGATGAGGTTCAACGAATTGAGGAGGCAGCAGCCGAGGATGGACAGGAAATGGATGAGAGTGAAAATAGAGAAGAGCAGGAAAGGGTTGAGGAATAAGCACTGATGATTTATGTTCAACAATATCAATCCCCCTTAGGGCCAATTATCATGGCTGCCGACGGAAAGGCAATAACCGGGCTTTGGTTTGAGGGCCAGAAGTATTTCGGAGCTACCCTGCCGGATGAAACAGAGGAAAAAGAACTTCCTGTTTTTATCCGAACCAGGGAATGGCTGGAGGAGTATTTTCAGGGAAAGGAGCCCGGTTTTATACCGCCTTTGCACCCCAAGGGAAGCCCTTTTCAAAGGGAGGTATGGGATATTCTTCTTTCCATTCCTCATGGACGAACCATAACCTATGGAGAGATTTCTGGAATAATTGCCCGTAAAAAGGGCCTGAGCAGTATGTCTGCCCAGGCTGTGGGCGGAGCCGTGGGGCGTAATCCCATTTCTTTGCTTATTCCCTGCCATAGGGTGGTAGGAAGGAAGGGAAAACTGACCGGTTATGCAGGAGGAATCGATAAGAAGGAAAAGCTGTTGGCTTTGGAGAAGCTGTATCAGAATGAGGAATAAAAGGTATATGGAGCAGAGGAGGAAAGAAGATGTATCAGGCGTCAGATTTACGTTATCAGTCTATGCCCTATTTTCATTGCGGCAGCAGTGGGCTTAAGCTTCCGGCCATTTCTTTGGGGCTTTGGCATAATTTTGGAATAAAGGCCACTCTGGGGGATATGCAGAGATTAATTTTTACTGCATTTAATGTGGGGATTACTCATTTGGACCTGGCTAATAATTATGGTCCTCCTCCAGGAAGCGCAGAAGTTAATCTTGGAAAAATTTTAAAGGAAGATTTATCTTCCTATCGTGATGAACTGATTATCAGTACCAAGGCCGGTTATGAAATGTGGGATGGTCCTTATGGAAACTGGGGCAGCAGAAAGTATTTGCTGGCAAGCCTGGAACAGAGTCTGAAACGGATGGGTCTGGATTATGTGGATATTTTTTACCATCACCGGATGGATTTAGAGACGCCGCTGGAGGAAACCATGGGAGCGCTGTCCCAGGCGGTAAGGAGCGGTAAGGCCTTATATGTGGGACTTTCCAATTATGATGGGGAGACGCTGGAAAAGGCTGCGGCTATTCTGGAGGAACTGCGCTGTCCCTTCATCATCAATCAGAACCGATACTCTATCTTTGACCGCACCATTGAAAAAAACGGCCTAAAAAGGGAAGCAGTAAAGCTGAAAAAGGGTATTATTGCGTTCAGTCCCCTGGCTCAGGGAATGCTGACAGACCGGTATTTGAAAGGGATTCCGGAGGATAGCCGAATGAAAACCGACGGGCGGTTTTTAAAGGAGGAGGCTCTTAGTGAAGAGAGGCTGGCTCAGATTAGGGCATTAAACGATTTGGCAGCCAGCAGGGGACAGAGCCTTGCTCAGATGGCCCTGGCGTGGGTTCTTCGGGATGGACAGGTGACCAGCGTGTTGATTGGCGCCTCCATGCCTTCTCAGATATTGGACAATATAGGGGCATTGACGAATACAGATTTTACAGAAGAAGAATTGAGGCAGATAGATGTTATTTCTGCAAATGAAAAATAAAGTACAGAAAAAATGAAAAAGAAAATGTACGCAGTAAAACGGGTACATTTTCTTTTTGGTTTTATATGGATTTGGCAGTATCTTTCACCAGGCTATGGTTTTCTCCACGGTACACCAGGTTTTCAAGGGAGTTAAGCCTTTGCTCCAGCAGTTGCAAATTTCCTTTTTCCAGTAAGGAAATACGGTAAAATTCATTAAGTTCGTCCATATTTTTCTGTAGTTTGTCGATTCTTCGGCCAAGTCGTATTTCGTCTATTATCAAGTAATTAAGAAATACAGTAAAACAGGGCGTTTCCGTCATGGATTCGCCCTTAATTTATGCCTTCTGGTACTAATTTGGTACTATTATTTGGTTTAGCCTTTCAGCAACTTCATTATGCTTGCTGGGGTAAAGGTGTGCGTAAGTGCTATTTACCATCTGAACAGTATCGCCTATGCGCTCTGCTATCAGATGCGGCGAGAATCCCATGTTAATCAATAACGATACATGAGAATGCCGCATATCATGGATGCGTATATGGGGAATACTGGCTTTTTCTGCTCCACGTTTGATGTTTCCACGAATAAGGCTTCTGGTAAAGGTAAATATCCTGTCAGATGGTTTTATGCCGTATATCTTCCTCGTGTATGCCTGGATTTCCTGCATAATGGATTCAGGCATGGTAATAGTACGGATGCCGTTATCGGTCTTTGGTGGCCCGATAATATCGCCACTTGCTTTATGTTGCAAGGATTTAGTAATATGTATGGTATTTTCCTTAAAGTCAAAATCTGCCAGCGTGAGGGCAAGAAGCTCCCCGAAGCGTATTCCGGAATAGAAAAGTAGCTGCAGTGCGGTGTGTGCGCTGACATCAGTTATATAGGTAATAAAGCGGTTATACTGCTCAAGGGTCCAAAAATTCATGGAACGGGTACGTTTGCCCATATGTCCGGCTTTATTACATGGGTTAGTGGGAAGGTTATAATAAGTGACCGCATAGTTTAGTATTGTCGTCAACGTATTTTGAATCCGGTCAAGGTAGGCATCCGAATACCCTGCATCTATCTGCTCGTTCTGCCACGCCCGAATATCTGCCGGTGCGATGGCATTTATCGGCTTGTCTTTGAAATATGGCAGTATGCGGTTCTTGAATACGTTCTTTTTTCCGTCTATGCTGCTTGGCCGGAGCCTATGGCTAATATCCTCTATATAGAGGTCATAGAGGGATTGAAAAGACATATCGGGAGTGCCTTGCAGCCGTTCCAGGAAGGCACGTTCCCACTCTTTGGCGTCCCTCTGCAGCTTGAAGCCACGTTTCTTTTTCTGCTTCTTTGCTCCAGTGTAATCGGTATAGTAGAATTTGCAGAACCATGTTTTGGTTTGTTCGTCATAGTATGTTGGCATAAAAAACAGTCCTTTCGTTAAAAAATGGGTGCATTTAACAAAGAACTGCGGTATAATGTCCTTGGTTGGAGGATATTGTGCAGTTCTTTGTATGGTATCTATTAAAGCGGTTCCTGTTGGTAGCAGGGGCCGTTTTAAATTGTGGTTGAAAAATGGGTATGTATTGGTTATAATATGCTTAACAGGATAGCCGGAAGGTGAGGTGCGTCACCTGTCCCGGCGAAACTTATTCTAAAAAATAGCTGTCGACTTTGAAGTGACCCCCTTTTGTTAGACAAAACAAAAGTCTAATGAAAGGGGTTATTTCATGTCTAAAAAGATGTATTCTGC
>JBNMJJ010000156.1:0-5764 GCA_050873745.1 Lachnospiraceae bacterium
CCATAGTGCTGGCTCTGGCTCTTTTTTGCTATGGGGAAAGTGTAGAGGGAAGAGAAGAAAACCGTTTCTATTTTCAACTGAATCTGCTGGCCATTGGCTTGTACACCTTTGCCTCCTTCCTGCCTCTGGTGGGAAGAATAGGCTATTACTTAATTACCTCCCATATGCTGTTTATTCCCGCCCTCCTTAAGGGGGTGCAGGAGGAGAAAAAAAGGAAGCTGTTGACCGGGGCAGTGATTCTGGCGTGCCTTCTTTACTTTCTTTTCTTTTTACGGACGGCAAATCAGGAGGGAGTAAGGGTCTTGCCCTATAAAACCTGGCTATTTTATGAAAAGGAATTTTTAAATGCAGGAGAAATTTTTTAGTATAATCGTGGTGGCCCTGAACCCGGGGAAGAAGCTGCACAGTACGTTGAACAGTGTTGTAAAACAGAGCTTTGCGGACTATGAGGTAATTATCAAGGACGGCGGCAGTACGGACGGCAGCGTGGAAGAGTTGGAAAAGGAAGGATTTTTTACGGCCCATCCCCGGTTTCGGCTGGTGAGGGAAAAGGACACTGGAATATATGAGGGAATGAATCAGGCGGTAGGGCTGGCCAAAGGGCAGTTTATTCAGTTTTTAAACTGTGGGGATTTGCTTTATGACGAAAGGGTGCTGGAACAGACGGCGGCTTTCATCCAAAAGGGGCAGAACCGCAGGGTTATCTACTACGGAAACCAGTTTAACCTTCTGCAGAACACTATCGTCTGTTCGGCTCCCCAAATGAACGACTTTACCTGCTACCGGAACGTACCCTGCCATCAGGTCTGCTTCTACAGCAGGGATTTGTTTCAGGACAGGGCCTATAATCCGGCTTATCGGGTGAGAGCGGATTATGAGCATTTTCTGTATTGTATATATGAAAAAAAAGCAGCCGCTTTTTTGCTGCCCATTCTGATTGCTGCCTATGAGGGAGGCGGTTTCTCGGAAACTGCTGAGAACCGCAGACGTTCAGCCAGGGAGCACAGGGAGATTACGGAAAAATATCTGGGCAGAGGGAAGGCAGGAAGATACCGGCTGGCGATGTGGCTGACCCTGGCGCCCTTAAGAACCAGAATGGCGGAGAGTCCGGTTTTTTCCGGAATCTATAATGGGATAAAAAAGGCTCTCTACGGATTATGGCAAAGGAAATAAAGGAAACGAAAAAAAGGAATGGAAGATAGATGAAGGTATTATGGGTACTGAACCTTATGCCTCCCGCAGTGGGGGAAAAGCTGGGAAAAGAGTGCAGTGTGAAGGAAGGCTGGATTTCCGGGCTGCTCGCCCGTATGGTAAAGGCAAAGGAAGAGATAGAACTGGGGATTTGTTATCCGGTTGCCGCCAAAGAAGAGGAGAACAAACAGACCGTCAGGATAGGGAAAAAAAATATCCTGTGCTATGGATTTATGGAGGATGGCAGCAGGCCGGAACTTTATGAGGAAGAGGCCCTGGTAAAAAGATTCAGGGAAATCTATGAGGATTTCGGCGCTGACCTGCTCCACGTCTTTGGTACGGAATACGGTCACTGTCTGGCTGCGGTCAAGACCTTTAACCGCCCCAAAAGAATCCTTGTGGGTCTACAGGGAATTATCAGTGAGTGTGCTGGGGAATATATGGCAGACCTGCCGGAAAGGATTTACCGGAAAAATTCCTTCAGGGACTGGCTTAAGCAGGATGGAATGGTAAGGCAGCAGGAAAAATTTGCCCTAAGGGGTGAACGGGAAAAACAGGCTCTTAAGTTTGTGGCCAATGTAACGGGAAGAACCGACTTTGACCGGAGGGCAGTGGAAAAAATTAATCCTTATGCCAGGTATTTTTTCATGAATGAAACCCTCCGGGAAGAATTTTATGAGGGAAGGTGGAAGCGAACGACCTGCATTCCTCATCGGATTTTTTTCAGTCAGGCGGATTATCCTCTGAAGGGTTTTCACTATTTGTTACAGGCTCTGCCTCTGCTTCTAAAGAGTTTTGAGGACGTAACCGTTGCCGTTGCCGGGAACAGTCTGGTGAACAAGGAGACTGTTAAGGACAGGCTGAAAATGTCCGCCTATGGGAAATATCTGGACAGGCTGATGAAAGAAGCGGGACTGGAGGATAAAATCACCTTTCTGGGCAGGATGTCAGCAGCAGAAATGAAGGAAGAGTATTTGAAGTGCCATACCTTCGTCTGTGCATCTTCCCTGGAAAATTCCCCTAATTCTGTAGGAGAAGCCATGTGTCTGGGGGTTCCGGTGGCAGCCTCCAACACAGGAGGGGTTCCCAGTATGCTGACCCATGAAAAGGAGGGGCTGCTTTTTTCTAAGGGAAAACCGACGGCCTTGGCCAGAGCCGTCAAACGAATCTGGGAGGATGAGGAGCTTTGCGACAAGCTGTCCCAAGGGGCTTTTTTGAGGGCAGAAAAGACCCATGACGGGAAAACGAATTTTGACAGACTATTGGAAATTTACAGGCAGATTGTGCTGGAATAAGGCATAAAGAGCTTTAAAATGGAGGAAAATATGGAAAAAGGAAGAATACAAAAGGTAACGGAGTCTATTCATAGACTGCCCGGTGTCCGTTCTGTGGGAATCATCGGGGACCCGGGCTGCGATGGTCTGGGAACATACAATATGAAGGTTTATGCCGGGGTGCTGGAAAAGAGTGCAGAGGATGACCTTACTCTGGTGGTGGGGGATTTGGTACCGGAGGGAACCGATACCTATTATCATCTCATCTGTTCCCTGACGGAAACGGTAGCGGAAAATGATGTCTATGTCCTTAGAGGAAATCATGATACAGGAACCTACAGGGAGTTTTTCGGTTTACAAAATTATGCTCTTTTGCTGGAGGACTATGCGGTGATTGTGCTGGATAATGCGCCGAGAACCTTTGAAGAGGAGGGGCTTTCGCTGCTTGGCCAGGTATTGGATATGGAGGAAGTAAAGCAGGCGGTAGTGGCCTTTCACATTCCCGTACCCAATAATTTTATTCAAAACTGTGTGTCTCAGAAGGAATTTGACCGGCTGAAAAAAGCCTATGCCACTCACAGGGATAAGGTAAAATATCTGGTTTGCGGGCATGTTCACTCCTGCTTCGTGGATGAAGTGGACGGCATCCCCCTGTTGTGTACCGGCGGAGGCGGAGCCATGATTGAAGACGTATCTGAGGAAATCAAAGCCAGCGATATTGAACACCATATGATTCATCTTTATTCCAGAGAGGGAAAAATCGGCTACCGCTTCGATAATCTTTCGGAGAATTGTTACCGCAGGGAGGCGGAGGATTCGATTTTAAAAGAAAAAATTCTGGAAACGGTGCAGGGTGAGATGATGGCTCATCTGAAATATCTGATGTATGCGGACCGGGCTAAAAGGCGGGGCCTTGACCAGATTGCCACTCTTTTTAAGGGGCTGGCGGCTTCGGAATATTATCATGCCCGCAGCTTCTATTCGGTTATTGAGCGTCCTCCGGCCTTTCAGGAATCGGTGAAAAGCTTCGTTGAAACGGAGCAGTTTGAATATCAGCGTTTGTACAAAATGCTGGAAGCTTATGGAGAGGAAACCAACAAGCCTTTGGCGGCCCAGGCATATAAAGCGGCCTCAGCAGCGGAAAAGGTGCATGCAAAGCTGTTGGAGGAGGCCAGGAATCTGGAGGAGTTTTCCAGAGAAACCATTTATGTCTGCCCCATCTGCGGTTTTCTGATGACCGACAGGGACGTACACGACCGCTGCCCTGTCTGCGGCTCTCCTAAACGGGAATACGAGATTTATCAGGCCCAGGGGGAATAAAGAAAAAGATGAAAATCACCATGATTTCCAATTACATTAATCACCATCAGATACCCTTTTCCCAGGCCCTTTATGAGCGGATTGGGGAGGGCTACCATTTTATTCAGACGGAGCCTATGGAAGAGGAGAGGATAGCCATGGGCTGGGGGCTGGATGGGCAGAAGCTGCCTTATGTGGTGATGCTTAATAAGGAGCCGGAGTACGTCAGGGGGCTGATTGAAGAAAGCGATATTCTTCTGGTGGGCTGGATGCAGCGGGAGGATTTGCTTACCAAACGGCTGGCGGGAGAGAAGCTGACCATAAGAATCAGCGAGCGGCTTTACCGGGAGGGGCAGTGGAAGGCTGTCTCTCCCAGAGGGCTTCTGGCGAAATACCAGGAGCATACCCGTTACCGCAAAAATCCGGTATATCTGCTCTGTGCGGGAGCTTATGTGGCCTCCGACTTTTCTCTGATAAAGGCTTATCCGGGCAAAATGTTCAGGTTCGGTTATTTTCCCCCCATGAAGGAGTTTACCGAAAAGGAGCTGGAAGAGAACCATCCCTGGCCAAAGACCAGAAACGAAAGGGAAATCCAACTGGTCTGGGCAGGGCGGTTCCTTCCCCTGAAGCATCCGGAATTTGCCCTTCGGCTGGCAGAAAGGCTGAAGCAGGAGGGCTATTCCTTCCATCTTCATCTGATTGGAGGAGGGGAGATGGAAGAGGAGCTTAAGGGCTTTGCTTCGGAAAAAAAGCTGGAGGACAGGGTTACCTTCTACGGCTTTTTAAAACCGGAGGAAGTGCGAAAGGTTATGGAAAAAAGCCATATCCATCTGTTCACCAGCAACCGTCTGGAGGGCTGGGGAGCGGTGGTGAATGAGGCCATGAACAGCGGCTGCGTGGAGGTGGCCAGCTTTCGGGCCGGAGCCGTTCCTTTTCTGGTGCGCCCCGGAGAAAACGGCCTGATTTACCGAAAGGACAGCTTTGAGGAGCTGGTGGAACAGGTTCGGTTTCTCTTGGACAATCCTGAAAAGGGGGAAAGAATGGGGAAGGCTGCCTATGAAACGATTGCTTCAGAATGGAATGCCGGGGAGGCAGCCGGGCGGCTTCTGGATTTTTATGAGCAGTGGAAGACAGGAAAGATTACGCCCCCTGTTTCCGGGCCCTTTAGCGTGGCTATGTGAAGAGAACTTCTAGAGGCTCACAGCAAGGGCTAAATCATGCCCAGAGGGCATGCGCAAGAAGTTCTAGCTTCACACCGGAGAATGCCCAGAATACGGGCATTCTCCCTATCGATTTGGGATGCCGCAAAGCGGCAGCATAAAGGTTAGCATGAAAGGTGAAAGGGAAAATGAACCAGCAACCCTTAATCAGTATAATTATTCCGGTATACAATACGAAAGACTGTCTGGAAAAATGCGTAGAAAGCTGTATCTGTCAGACTTATGAAAGGCTGGAAATCCTGTTGGTGGACGATGGTTCCACCGATGGAACGGGGCAGCTTTGCGACGAGTTGGCAAAAAAGGATGAGCGCATCCGGGTCTTTCATCAGAAAAATCAGGGCTCATCCGCTGCCAGAAATCATGGAATTTCCGAGGCCAGAGGGGAGTACCTGGGGTTTGTGGACAGCGATGATTTTATCGCTCCCTCCATGTACGAAAATTTAATGAAGGCGATAGAAGAATACGGGGTGCCCATAGCGCAGGTATCCAGAGATGAAATTGATGCAGGGGGGAGACGCCTTCCCGATGTGTGTACGCCGCCAAAGGAGACTTTCCTATGTGAAAGCGAGGCTTTCTTAAAGGAGCTTTTGCTTCACCGGGGGGACTGTTCCTTCTGCACTAAGCTGATTCATCGAAGCCTTCTTAAGAAGCGAAGATTTCCGGAAGGGAAATTAAACGAGGATTTTTTTCTGCTGCTGGAGCTGCTGCCACTGATAAAGGGGATAGTTATCCTGCCCTGGCAGGAATATCATGTTTTTTACCGGCTGGGCAGCAATACCC
>JBNMJJ010000157.1:0-5759 GCA_050873745.1 Lachnospiraceae bacterium
CATTCTGTAAGTCTAAGGCTGTTCCACTTTCCAGTGCTACAGAGGCTCCTTTAGCGCTGAAAGTACTGCCCGATTTAAGACTGAAACTGGTTTTATTGCTGCCGCTGGCAGTTTTCAGGGTGAGACCGCCTGCACTGCTCAACACCGGTGCATAGACAGTGTAAGCATTATCCCCGGTATAAACCACAAAAGCGTCTGTTGTTCCCCCGGTCTCACAGTATATTTCCTTTACCTCTCGATTGTTCAAATTGATAGTCACTGCCCCGCTGACCGTAAAGTATGCAGGACTGTGATAAACCACATCGCCTCTTCCCTGCCCCCGGCTTTCTTTTGCCCCGCAGGCGTAAATATTGCCCACACCAGTGGCGTTCTGTGCAATCGTAATGGTGACCGAACCGGCAAAATTATTCGGTGGAATAATGGTGGTATTATTAGGGTCATCCGAAAAACTTCCGGCATAAATATTCGCTACCTGATTATTTCCCATAACCGTAATCTGACCATGATTTCCTGTTTGGGGAATTTCACTCCCATTATTTCCAGTATAGTCAGTGATTCCCCCGGCAAACAGATATATACTATTGGCAGCATTTCCATTCCGAACATTATTGATTGTCAAAGAATAACCATTAGCAATAATTGCATTTCGTGTGGAACTCTCAAAGTCTATCGTAGTATTATAAAAGGTTACGTCCCCTCCTAATATAACACCTGCACGCCGAAGTCCTAAAGTCCCCCCCTGTATAGTTACTGCCCGTCCAATGACTAAAGCATCGTCTCCACCGGAGGGTGCATTCACATGAATATAACCATTCAACGTGATTACATCTATCGAAGAATCTGCCAATGCCGCCAGAAATTCTGTCTCAGTGCTCACTGTAGATGAAGCCCGGGCAGCGGCCTTTTGGCTGGCTAAAGCCTTCCTGCCCTTCCCAAGCTGATTTCCGGAAACGGTATCCTGTTCCTTTTCTCCGTCAATCTCGTTTCCGGAAACGGATAACTGGCTGGCTTCTGCTTCCTTATCTCCTGCCTGGGTATTCTCTGTAGCAGGGTCATTCTGGCTGCTGTCTGCACCTTCTGCTGCCTCCGTTTTGCCGCTTTCAGCCTTTCCATCCGCAGACTCCTCCTCTTTAGAGGAACTATCTGTTGCTTTATCAATACTTTCTGTCTCACCAGGCTCGACGGCCTCCTGAGTGCCTTCCTCTGCGCTGGTGCTTTCTGTACCGCCAGGCTGGGCTGCCTCCTGGGTACTTTCTGTGCCGTCAGGCAAAACTGCCGCTTCTGTGCTGCCGCTCTCCACCGCATCAGGCAAAACTGCCTCCTGAGCGCTGATGCTTTCTGCACCGCTGGTTTCATCCGCCTCCTCTGCCGCATCAGACCCAACGGCCTCCTGGCTCACCGTATTTCCGGAAACGGAATCCCCCTGTACTCCAATCTGGAGATTTCCGTTAGCCAAAACCGAGGTTGCTCCTGTGGAAAAAATCATACCCACACAGATACGCGCCGCCAATACTCTTCGTTTCATCCTTTCTGTACTCCCTGCCTTTCTGCTCTTTTTCTTTTGTTCATCAAATCTATCCAGTAAAACCGGTGAAGAAACTGGTATTCTTCGGTATGAAGCCCCTATCCCTTTACCACTTTTCTGAAATTCTTCTTACCTCTCTTGACCACCAGTCCTTCTCCTTCCAAAGAAGAAACTGTGTATACAGTCTTAATATCGCTTATCTTTTCTCCGTCTACCGTAACTCCGCCCTGTTCCACCGCTCGTCTTGCTTCCGATTTAGAGGGTACCAGACCGGATTTTACCAGCAAAGTCAGAATATCAATCTGCCCATCGGTAAAGTCTTCCTCCCCAAGGGTTGCCGTAGGCATATCCGCTGCCACACCGCTGGCAAATAAAGCCCTTGCACTTTCCTGAGCCTTTATTGCTTCTTCCTCTCCATGTACCAGCTTGGTCAATTCATAGGCCAGAATTTCCTTCGCCTGATTTAGCTGGCTGCCCTCCCAGGAGTCCATTTTTTCAATCTCCTCAAGGGGCAGGAAGGTCAGCATACGAATACACTTCAGCACATCCGCATCGGCCACATTTCTCCAATACTGATAAAACTCAAAGGGCGAGGTCTTATTGGGGTCCAGCCATACCGCCCCCTTCTGGGTCTTGCCCATCTTCTTGCCTTCGGAATTTAACAGCAGGGTAATGGTCATGGCATAGGCATCCTTACCCAATTTACGGCGAATCAGCTCCGTACCGCCCAGCATATTGCTCCACTGGTCGTCTCCGCCAAACTGCATATTACAGCCATATTTCTCATATAGGGCCAAAAAGTCATAGCTTTGCATAATCATATAGTTAAATTCCAAAAAGCTAAGGCCCTTTTCCATGCGCTGCTTGTAGCACTCTGCAGAAAGCATCCGGTTTACGCTGAAATGCACTCCCACATCCCGTATAAGTTCAATATAATTCAAATCTAAGAGCCAGTCTGCATTATTGACCATCAATGCCTTGCCCTCAGAAAAATCGATAAAACGGCTCATCTGCTTCTTAAAGCATTCGCAGTTATAATCAATCTGCTCTCTGGTCATCATATTGCGCATATCGCTTCTGCCGGAAGGGTCTCCTATCATCCCCGTTCCCCCGCCAATCAGGGCAATCGGCTTATTTCCCGCTTCCTGAAGGCGCTTCATCAGGCACAATGCCATAAAATGGCCTACATGCAGACTGTCTGCGGTAGGGTCAAAGCCAATATAGAAGGTGGCTTTTCCCTCATTAATCAAATCCCTGATTTCTTCTTCATCGGTCAACTGGGCAAGCAGGCCCCTTGCCTTCAGTTCTTCAAATATTTTCATCCTTACCTCCTATTCTCCATCAGCCGGACCATAGCCTGATTCAGACCGTCCACCGTCAGCTTATACATGGGAAACAGCTCTTTAATTGCAGTCTCCGCCTCCCTCCAAGGGGCATGCCCCGGAGCCATCTTTGGATTCAGCCAGACGATTCTTTTATAATGCTTCTTTACAAGCTGCAGCCACTCCATACCGCTTAAGCCGCCGTTGGGCCCCCGATAATTGCCGCTGTCGGAATAAAGCTCCTCCGGCGCCATAGCCGCATCTCCCACAATAATCACCTTATAATCACTGTCCAGATTCCGAAACATCCATTCCGTATCAATCCAGTCTCCATTCTCACACTCCGGCGTTTTATACAGCTTACTATATATACAGTTATGGAAAAAATAAACCTTTACTTCCTTAAAATGATTGGTTTTCGTCACCGCCTGAAACAGGTCATTGAGCAGCGTGGTATAGGGAATCATGGTGCCTCCGGAATCCATCAGAAGCAACAGCTTTACGGAATTTTTCCGGGGCTTCTCCATAACAAGATGGAGCATCCCTCCATGATTGCAGGTCTCATCCACCGTACCCTGCAAATCCAACTCTGTTTTGGGAATATCCAGTCTGGCGGAAAACTGACGCAGTCGGCGCAGGGCCTGCTGGAACTGCCGGTTATCCATTACACGGTCGTTGCGAAAATCCCGGTACTTTCTTTCTCCTACCACGGAAAAGGCAGACTGGTAGCCGGTTTTTCCCCCTACACGGACACCCCCTACATTTCCCCCGGTATTGCCGAAGGAGGTCTTTCCCATGGTGCCTATCCAGTAGGAGCCGCCATTATGTTCGCTGTCCTGGTCCTTCAAACGCTGCCTGAACCTTTCCTCCACGTCATCCTTATCCACGTTGATTTCCTCCAGCTTGTTCAGCCAGTCTCTGTCCTGTTCCCGGAGTAAGTCGTTCATCTCGGGCTTATCCAGCCACTTAAGCATATTCTTTCCCACCTCAGTTTCCATGGCCGCCCCTTTAAAAACGGAGGAAAATACCATATCAAACTTATCGTAGTCGGTTTCGCTTTTTACCAGAATCATCCGGGCAAGATAGTAAAACCCTGTAAGACTGCTTCCCGCCAGATTCATGGCAAGAGCATTTTGGAGGGTAAGCCATTCTCCCAGAGTAACCTTCAGCCCTGCTTCCCTAAGGCCATAGAAAAAATCGATAAACATCTATTCTCACCTTCCGCTGCCCACAGCTTCTCACTCTTTTCCATCAATAATTTAATAACTGGCTTTTCGGGCCGTCTCCATATCCTCGTCCTTTTTCACCAAAACGCCCATAAAAGGAAGCTTCTGTTTAATCTCCTCCTGGGAAATTCCCCCAATCTGCAGAGCATTTACCCAGTCAATCAATTCCGAAGTGCTGGGTTTTTTACGGATGTCACGGAGGCTGCGAATCTCATAGAAAACATCCATGGCATTTTTTAACAAAAGCTCATCCACCCGGGGAAAGTGTACCCTGACGATTTCTTCCATCAGCTCTCTGTCCGGGAAATCAATATAATGGAAAATACAGCGTCTTAAAAAAGCGTCCGGAAGCTCCTTCTCCGCATTGGATGTGATAATGACAATCGGACGCTGCCTGGCCCGGATGGTTTCCTTCGTTTCATGAATGTAAAACTCCATCTGGTCAAGCTCCCAGAGAAGGTCATTGGGAAATTCCAAATCCGCTTTATCAATTTCATCAATTAAAAGGATAACCTGTTCCTCAGAGGCAAAGGCTTCTCCCAGCTTACCCAATTTAATGTATTGTGCAATATCGTGAACATCATTCTCGCCAAACTGTCCATCATAGAGACGCTGAATGGTGTCGTAGACATAAAGCCCATCCTGAGCCTTGGTGGTGGACTTAATATTCCAAATAATCAGCTTCTTCTTTAAGGACTGAGCCAGCGCTTCTGCCAGTCTGGTTTTCCCCGTTCCCGGCTCCCCCTTGATTAACAGCGGCTTCTTAAGCGCAATAGCCACATTTACCGCCGCTAACAGTTCCTGAGAAGCCACATACTCCTGTGTTCCCTGAAATTGCTCAGTTACTTCCATCTTTTTCCTCCTTGGAAAATTTTCTAAAATAATCCAGTTCTATGTTACGATAAACCATTCCTAAAAGCAAGAGCGGAGGGCTAATCTTTTACGCCTGCCAGGGCAAATCCGAATGCTCCAGCTTTTTGTCCCGAAGCATCAAATCCTTTACTGCCTCCGCTGCCGGTTTGTTTTCAAATAAAACCGCATTTACCTGTTCGATAATGGGCATGGAAACCTGATACTTTAAGGCAAGTTTGTTGGCTGCCTTGGCGGAATATACTCCTTCTACCACCATCTTTACCTCTGCCATGGCCTCTTCCATGGTTTTTCCCTGCCCCATCAGCACACCGGCCTTACGGTTTCTGGAATGCCTGCTGGCACAGGTAACGATTAAATCACCGATTCCGGATAAACCGCTGAAGGTTTCTATCTTTCCGCCCATAGCCACTCCCAGCCGGGCAATTTCCGCAATTCCTCTGGTAATCAGGGCCGCCTTTGTATTGTCTCCATAGCCCAGCCCGTCGGCAATTCCCGCAGCCAAAGCCACCACGTTTTTCAACGCCGCACCCAGCTCGATGCCGCATACGTCTGGACTGATATAGACCCGAAACACCTGATTCATAAAAATATTCTGCAGATATTCCGCTGTTTCCTTTTCCTTTGCACCTACTACGATGGTGGTAGGAAGGCCCCTTCCCACCTCTTCCGCATGGGAAGGCCCGGAAAGCACCGCCACCTTAGCCTGGGGAACCTCTTCCTCAATTACCTCCGACAGGGTCATCAACGTAGCCTCTTCAATTCCCTTTGCCACGTTCACTATAATCTGCCCGTCAGCCACTACTTCCTTTAAGG
>JBNMJJ010000158.1:0-5745 GCA_050873745.1 Lachnospiraceae bacterium
CCAGATTGGCGGACATCAGATTCTGCCAGTCCGAAAGTGACATATCCGTCAGCAGGCCCACATAAGAAACTCCTGCATTAAGAATCAGCACATCCAGAGGGGGGAGTTGGCAAAAAAGCTCCTCCACCTGTTTCGGGTCCCCCATATCACAGCAGAAAATATGGCAGGAGATTCCCCAACGGCTCTCCAAATCAGTTTTTATTTTTTCCAATAAAGAAAACTGTCGCCTGCAGGTAAGAAACAGCTCATAGCCTTCCCGGGCAAAGGCGCAGGCAATGGCTTTGCCAATTCCCCGGGATGCCCCGGTAATCAAAACGGTAGATTGCATTGACATAAAATAACCTCCTGGCGCCCCTTTAGGGCGTTTCTTTGTTTGGATGAAAAGCTCCTGTATTCAGGACAACTTCATCACAGTATTACTTTATCATAAGAAAAGAAAGGTGAAAAGGCACACCCGGATTTTGCCCCGGAAAAATTTTTATCCGGATAAAAATGAAAATAAAAGGAAAGCATTTGACATAGGGCAGTAATAGTGATATAGTTGTTAAAAGATATTACAGAAATGTTACAAATTATGAATAGAATATCAATAGGAGAGCTTATGTTTTATCATAAAGTTAAACTTGCAGCAGGATTTCTAATCGTAACGCTGACCTTTTCGGGCACAGGAATTTCCGCCCAGGCAGTGGGATTAAGCAGCCGCCTTCCGGTGGCAGGCATCGGCCTGTCTTTGGAAGAAGGGGTTTCCCTGAAAACGGTAGCCCATCATAATGCTTCCAGTATCGAAATTGTAGAGCCCATTTCCTTTCCGGCTCCGGTAGTTAAGGAGAGGCCGGTGGAAGAGGACTATTCCAATCTGGTGATTGCCAGAGTGGACAGCTATGTTAATGTAAGAAGTACCCCTGGTGAAGACGGAGAGATTGTAGGTAAGCTTTATGATAAGTCCGTAGGAAACTTCCTGGAAGAAGAGAATGGCTGGTATAAGATTCAGTCCGGTAACTGTACCGGTTATGTCAAGGCTGAATACTGTGTTACCGGTAAAGAGGCCAATGCGCTGGCTAAGGAGGTTGGAAGACGGATTGCAACCGTAACCACCGAAACCCTGAATGTAAGAAAAGAAGCCACTACCGATTCTTCTATTTTAGGCCAGGTGCCCATTGAAGAGGTTCTTACGGTAACGGAAGAACTGGATGGCTGGGTGCAGGTGAAGATTGAAGAGGGGAAGGGCTATGTATCTTTGGACTATGTTACCCTGAGCACCGAGTTCGTTCAGGCAGAATCCAGAGAAGAGGAGAAGGCCCGTCTGGCAAAGGAGGAAGCAGAGCATCAGGCGGCTCTTGCGGCTTCCCAAAGAGCCAGGGAAAAGGCAGAGGCTGCAACTGCAGCCGCATCAGACAGTGAACAGAGCCAGGAGGCAGCTTACGCACCTTCCGCAGACAGTACCAGTTTGGGACAGCAGGTTGCAGATTATGCCCTTCGGTTTGTAGGCAATCCCTATGTATATGGAGGAACCAGCCTGACCAACGGAGCGGACTGTTCCGGATTTGTAATGAGTGTTTATGCTAATTTCGGTGTTTCTCTGCCTCATTCCGCAGCAGCGGACAGGAAGAGAGGAATCGGTGTGGGAAGTATTTCCAATGCCATTCCCGGAGACATCGTATGTTATTCCGGACATGTGGGAATTTATATCGGCAACGGCCAGATTGTGCATGCCAGCAACTCCCGTACCGGAATCATCATTTCCAACGCCAACTACGATACCATTATTGACGTGAGAAGAATATTCTAAGGAAGCGCTAATCGATGCTTCTTTAAAGGATATACAAACGGCTGATACCATCCCTAAGGCTTGTGAAAAGGATGGTATCGGCTGTTTTTTATTGGATGAATTTTTGCCTGTAAGGATGAAGGAGCTGAATAGATACGCATAATTCAAATGAAAAGTCTGAATTTATTTTTTTCAAAAAGCAGGCTTGACTATTTGTGGATTGGAGAAAATGCACAAAGACTGCGGATAAGCAACGTGAAAACGTAAATTGAGAGGAAAAGTTATCCACATGGACGGGCATTGAATTTTAGGGAAAAAGTAGTTATACACGAAGTTATGCACATTATCCACATCTAAAATGCCGTTTCTTACAAGGAAAATCGTGGAAAAAAGAAACATGCGTTTTGGACTTTTTCCCGAAAAAGCTGAAAGGGTAAAAGATGAATATTTTTTTCAAACAGGTGAAAAAATCTGAAAATTAACTATAATATGGACAAATAGCAGATAAAATGCTAGAATAAGATATGGTTGAAAGCCATAATCTAGAAGCAGAAGGGATGATTGGTATGAAGTTTATTATCAGCGGTAAGAATATTGATGTCACACCAGGGTTACGCACAGCAGTAGAGGACAAGCTGGGCAAGTTGGAGAAGTATTTCACAGCCGAGACAGAGGTTCACGTTACCTTGAGTGTGGAGAAGGACAGACAAAAGATTGAGGTTACAATCCCTGTAAAAGGCAGCATTATCCGTTCGGAGCAGACCAGTAACGACATGTATGTATCCATTGATTTGGTGGAGGAGATTATTGAGAGGCAGTTGAAAAAGTATAAGAATAAGATTATTCACAAGAAACAGGCTTCCGGCAATTTTAAACAGGAATTTATTGAGAAGGATTATGTGGATGACGAAGAGATTCAGATTGTCAGAAGCAAGAGATTTGACATTAAGCCCATGTATCCGGAAGACGCCTGTATTCAGATGGAGCTTTTAGGACATAATTTCTTCGTGTTCTGCAATGCTGAAACGGATCAGGTGAACGTGGTTTACAAGAGAAAGGGAAATACTTACGGTATCATGGAACCGGAATTATAGAAATTTACTCCCCGGCCGCAGCGCTGGGGAGTTTTTTCTTGGACGGAGTGTCTTTTGAACAGAAAGAAAAACATTGAAAAAAGATTATCCCTATGCTAGAATAAAAGCACTGGGAAACAGCCCAATTTCATCAGTAATTGGCACCCACAACGATGCAGATTTTCGTAATTTGCGAGAAGGATAATTTCATTTACAGAAAGGAGTCATGAAAATGGCAAAAAAAGTAGTTTTAGCAGGTGCATGTCGTACTGCGATTGGTTCTATGGGGGGATCTCTTTCCAACACACCCGCAGCGGAGTTAGGTGCGGTAGTTATTAAAGAAGCGTTAAACAGAGCCGGTGTTAAGCCGGAACAGGTAGATCAGGTATATATGGGTTGCGTAATCCAGGCTGGTCTGGGACAGAACGTAGCTCGCCAGGCTTCCATCAAAGCAGGCTTGCCCAACGAAGTGCCCGCAGTTACCATCAACGTAGTTTGCGGTTCCGGATTAAACTGTGTGAATATGGCAGCACAGATGATTCAGGCTGGAGATGCAGACATCGTGGTTGCAGGTGGTATGGAGAATATGTCCATGGCTCCTTATGCAATGATGCAGGGCCGTTACGGATACAGAATGGGTAATGGCAAATTAGTGGATACCATGGTTAATGACGCATTATGGGATGCGTTCAACAACTATCATATGATTCAGACTGCTGACAATATTGCTGAACAGTGGAAACTGACCAGAGAAGAACTGGATGAGTTTGCAGCAAAGAGCCAGCAGAAGGCTGTAGCGGCACAGGAAAGAGGCGATTTTGAAGCAGAAATCGTTCCTGTTATGGTTAAGAAGAAAAAAGAAATGGTTGAATTTAAAGTAGATGAAGGCCCTCGTGCCGGAACCACTGCAGAAGGTCTTGCTAAACTTCGCGCAATCAATCCTAACGGTGTGGTTACCGCAGGTAACGCATCCAGCATTAACGACGGTGCAGCCGCTATCGTAGTTATGAGCGAAGAGAAGGCAAAAGAATTAGGCGTTAAGCCTATGGCAACCTTCGTAGCGGGCGCTTTAGGCGGTGTTGATCCTACTATTATGGGTATCGGACCTGTTGCTTCTACCAAGAAGGTTTTGGCTAAGACCGGCTGGAAGATTGAAGATATTGATATTATTGAAGCAAACGAGGCTTTCGCTGCACAGTCTGTAGCGGTTGGTAAGGATTTAGGCATCAACGTTGAAAAACAGTTGAATCCTAACGGCGGAGCTATTGCTATCGGACATCCTGTAGGCGCTTCCGGATGCCGTATTCTGGTTACTCTGCTTCATGAGATGGAGAAGGCTGATGCTAAGAAAGGTCTTGCAACTCTGTGTATCGGCGGCGGTATGGGCTGTTCTACTCTGATTGAGAGAGACTAATCAGGAGGCTGCCCCGGTAAGGGGCAACGGACAGCCAAGTTGTAATCATATCCAAGAAAGGAGATATACATAGATGGAATTCATTTTATATGAAGTAAAAGGCGCTACAGGCGTCATCACCATCAACCGTGAGAAAGCGTTGAATGCCCTGAACTCTGCTGTGCTGGATGAACTGGACAAAACTCTGGACGCAGTTGATTTGAATACGGTAAGATGTCTGATTCTTACCGGTGCGGGCTCCAAATCTTTTGTTGCCGGTGCGGATATTGGTGAAATGAGCAGTCTCACCAAGGCAGAAGGTGAAGCCTTCGGTAAGAAGGGGAATGATATTTTCCGTAAGCTGGAGACCTTCCCTGTTCCGGTTATTGCAGCAATCAACGGCTTTGCTTTAGGCGGCGGCTGTGAAATTGCGATGAGCTGTGACATCAGAATCTGCTCTGACAATGCTGTATTCGGTCAGCCGGAAGTAGGTCTGGGCATTACTCCTGGCTTTGGAGGAACCCAGAGACTTGCACGTCTGGTAAGTCCCGGTATGGCAAAACAGTTAATCTATACTGCAAGGAATATCAAGGCTGATGAAGCGTACAGAATCGGTCTGGTTAATGCGGTATACGCTCAGGAAGAATTAATGCCGGCAGCAGAGAAGATGGCAGCAGGCATCGCAAAGAATGCTCCTATTGCCGTTCGCAACTGTAAGAAAGCGATTAACGAAGGTCTGGACGTAGGTATGGATGAGGCAATCGTAATTGAAGAGAAGCTGTTTGGTGACTGCTTTGAGACCGAAGACCAGAAATACGGTATGGCATTTTTCCTGGACAAGAATAAGGAAAAGGTAAAAGAGCCTTTTAAGAACTGCTAATTATACATAGGTAAAGAACGATTACTCAGGAGAGGAGCCGGTTTGCTGAATATGTCCGGGACCTTCCTGAGTAGTTTTAAAAAGAAAAATAAAGGAGGATTAATCATGAAAGTAGGTATTATCGGAGCCGGAACCATGGGTGCCGGAATTGCACAGGCTTTTGCTGAGACAGAGGGCTATGAAGTATATCTTTGCGATATTAATGACGAATTTGCCGCAGGCGGTAAAGCAAGAATCGAGAAGGGCTTAAACAAGCTGGTTTCTAAGGGAAAGGTTACTCAGGAATACGCTGACGGTATTTTAAACAAGATTAAAACCGGTACAAAGGATATTTGTACTGATGCTGATTTGGTTATCGAAGCGGCATTAGAGGTTATGTCCGTAAAACAGCAGACCTTCAAGGAGTTACAGGACATCGTTCCTGCAAGCTGTATTTTCGCAACCAATACTTCTTCCTTATCCATTACGGAAATCGGTGCAGGTCTGGACAGACCCGTAATCGGTATGCACTTCTTCAATCCTGCTAACAGAATGAAGCTGGTTGAGGTTATTGCCGGTCTGCACACTCCTGCGGAAACGGTAGATAAGATTAAAGCAATTTCTGTAGAAATCGGAAAAGACCCTGTACAGG
>JBNMJJ010000159.1:0-5715 GCA_050873745.1 Lachnospiraceae bacterium
ACTTCAGAGGCTTATGCGAAGTATATGCCGGGCTCACGCCTGGAGAATGCCCGAAATACGGGCATTCTTCCCAGAGATTTGGGATGCTGCGCAGCAGCGTCGTGGGGGTGAAGAGAAAAGAAAAGGATTGTTTCAGCCTTCAAAATAGTGTATAGTAGAGCCGAGTATAACGTCTCCCAGGCAGGAGGAGATATTTTTACAGACAGGAAAAGAAATGGAGGAAACCATGTCAGGAATTGACCAAAGCAAGATTCGTAATTTCTGCATAGTGGCGCACATTGACCACGGCAAATCCACCCTGGCCGACCGTATCATTGAACAGACCGGTTTACTTACCGCAAGAGAGGTGCAGGCCCAGGTTCTGGACAATATGGATTTGGAGAGAGAAAGAGGAATCACCATCAAAGCCCAGACGGTGCGTACCGTATATAAAGCGAAAAATGGTGAAGAATATATTTTTAACCTGATTGACACACCGGGACATGTGGACTTTAACTATGAGGTAAGCCGTGCCCTGGCAGCCTGTGACGGGGCTATTCTGGTGGTGGATGCGGCTCAGGGGATTGAGGCCCAGACGCTGGCGAACGTCTATCTGGCCCTGGACCATAATCTGGATGTTTTTCCTGTGATTAACAAGATTGATTTACCCAGCGCCGAGCCGGAAAGGGTAATGGAAGAGATTGAGGATGTGATTGGTATTGAGGCCCAGGATGCGCCTTTAATCAGTGCCAAAAACGGGATTAATATCGACCAGGTACTGGAGGCTATTGTGGAAAAAATTCCCGCACCCAAGGGAAGTCCAGAGAATCCTTTACAGGCCCTGATTTTTGACTCCCTGTACGACCCCTATAAGGGGGTAATCGTATTCTGCCGTCTTATGGAAGGAACCGTTCGGAAAGGAACTCCCATTAAGATGATGGCGACAGGAGCCACCGCAGAAGTGGTGGAGACAGGCTATTTCGGCGCAGGACAGTTCATCCCCTGTGAGGAACTGTCGGCGGGGATGGTAGGCTATCTTACCGCTTCTATTAAGAATGTAAAGGATACGGCTGTGGGAGATACCATCACCAATGCGGCAAATCCCTGTAAGGAACCGCTGCCGGGCTATAAAAAGGTTAATTCCATGGTGTACTGCGGCATGTATCCCGCAGATGGAGCAAAATATCCGGATTTAAGGGATGCGTTGGAAAAACTGCAGTTGAATGATGCAGCCCTGCAGTATGAGCCGGAAACCTCCATTGCTTTGGGCTTTGGTTTCCGCTGCGGTTTTTTGGGGCTTTTACATCTGGAAATCATACAGGAAAGGCTGGAAAGAGAGTACAATCTGGATTTGGTCACTACGGCGCCGGGAGTAGTTTACCGGGTGTACAAGCATAACGGTGACAGAATTGAACTGACCAACCCCTCCAACCTGCCCGACCCTACGGAAATCGCCTATATGGAAGAGCCTATTGTATTGGCGGAAATTATGGTAAGAACGGAGTATATCGGGGCGATTATGGGGCTTTGTCAGGAAAGGCGGGGACGCCATATCAGTATGGAATATATTGAGGAGACCAGAGCCTTACTGAAGTATGAGCTGCCCCTGAATGAAATTATTTATGACTTCTTTGATGCGTTGAAATCCCGTTCCAAGGGCTATGCTTCATTTGACTATGAAATGAAGGGCTATGAGCAGTCCGAGCTGGTGAAGCTGGATATTCTGATTAATAAGGAAGAGGTGGATGCACTGTCCTTTATCGTGCATAAGGACAGCGCCTATGAGCGGGGCAGAAGGATGTGTGAAAAGCTGAAGGAAGAGATTCCCAGACATCTTTTTGAAATTCCGATTCAGGCAGCCGTAGGAGGTAAGGTTATCGCCAGGGAAACCGTAAAGGCCATGCGTAAGGACGTATTGGCAAAGTGCTATGGCGGTGACATTACCCGTAAGAAGAAGTTGCTGGAAAAACAGAAGGAAGGAAAGAAGCGGATGCGCCAGGTGGGCAGTGTGGAGATTCCGCAGAAGGCCTTTATGAGCGTGTTAAAGCTGGATAACGATTAAAAAAACGTGAAGAAATTAAGTTTGTATGTGCATATTCCCTTTTGCCAGAGTAAATGCAATTACTGTGATTTTCTGTCGGCGGCATCGGGAGAACAGGAAAGAAAAGAATATGTGGAGGCTCTCTGCCGGGAAATCAGGGCAGAGGGTGAGGTCTATGGGCAGAAAAAATCCGGCGAAGCGTCGGAAGAGAATGCAGGGTATCCGGTGGATACCCTCTTTTTCGGAGGAGGAACCCCTTCCTTATTGTCGGAAGAAGAAATCCAAAGGATTATGGGAGCTTTACGGGAGAGTTTTTTTCTGGAGCCTACAGCAGAGATTACCCTTGAGGTAAATCCGGGAACGGTGGATTTAAAGAAGCTAAAGACTTACTGAAATCTGGGGATAAACCGGTTGAGCGTAGGGCTTCAATCCGCTGATAATGGGGAATTGAAGGAATTGGGGCGAATCCATACCTGGGGGGAGTTTCTGGTTACCTGGAAGAGAATACGGGACTGTGGATTTTCCAATGTAAATATTGATTTGATGTCCGCCCTGCCCGGACAGACCGCAGAAAGCTACGAAGCCACTCTGAAAAAGGTGCTGGCTTTAAAACCTGAGCATATTTCGGCCTATAGTCTGATTGTGGAAGAGGGAACCCAGTTTTTTCAACGCTTCGGTCCGGGAGGAAAAGAGGAAGAGCGGCTTCCATCGGAGGAGGAAGACCGGCAGATGTATGAACGAACAGGGCTCCTTTTTAAAGCAGCAGGCTATGAACGCTATGAGATTTCCAACTACAGTCTGCCGGGCTGTGAATGCAGGCACAACCTTGGCTACTGGATGGGAAAAGAGTATCTGGGGCTGGGACTGGGCGCCTCTTCTTTGATGAATCATGTGCGTTTTTCCAGGGAAAGAGGATTGGCAGATTATATTAAGAAGATAAAAGCCGGAGAGGATACGGTGGTATGGCGGGAGGAGCTGAGTGTCACAGAGCAGATGGAAGAGTTTATGTTTCTGGGGCTGAGGCTGACAAAAGGAATCCAACCGGACAGGTTCTGGCAGCTTTTTGGAGTAAGGCTGGAAGAGGTATACAAAAAGCAGATAGAGGGGCTGCAAAAGAAAGGGCTGCTGCAAAAGACCCGGGAGGGAAGGCTGGCACTCACGAAAAAGGGGATAGATGTAAGCAATCAGGTATTTGTGGAGTTTATCTGAAGGTGGAAAGGCACTTTCAAATGTCCATTTTCATAGAATAGGGTAAATGGACTTTGGGGGCTTTGTTTGCAGACGTTTAAACAACCACTGACGAAGAAGGAAGAAGAAGAATTTCTTCGCTTATTTTTAAGTGAAGATGAACAGAAACGGGAGTGGGCAAAGCAGGTGCTGATTGAGAGAAATTTACGCCTTGTGGCCCACATTGCCAAAAAGTATCAGGGAACGGATGTGGATATGGAGGATTTGATTTCCATAGGAACGGTGGGCCTTATTAAGGCGCTTTTTTCTTTTAATCCGGAAAAACAATCCAAGCTGGGAACCTATGCGGCCAGATGTATTGAAAATGAAATATTGATGTTTTTTCGGGCAAGAAAAAAAAGCTCCAGGGAGGTTTCCCTGTATGAGCCCATCGGAACCGATAAGGAAGGAAATGAAATCAGTCTGCTGGATATTATCGAAGTGGAGCAGGAAGATATTGTAGAATCCATGCAGGCCAGAGAGGAGATGGACCGGCTCAGGGAGCTGATTCCTCAGATATTGGAGCCAAGAGAGGAAGAGATTATCCGCCTGCGGTACGGGCTGAACGGAGGAAAGGAGTTTACTCAACGGGAAATTGGGGAAAAGTTATCTATTTCCCGAAGTTATATTTCCCGCATCGAGAAAAAAGCGCTGGAGAAGCTGAAAAATGCCCTGGAAGCCGATGGCAGAGGGTGAGGGCAGGAAAGATAAGATAAGGGCGGCTTTTGGCGATATATTGTAAAGATTCCGGGAAGCGGGGATTTTGGAAGGCTGAGAAAGCATAGAATTCTGGTGTAGAACGGTCTGTATAATCTGTCAGCTTAGCATTTTGGAAGTCTGAGAAAGTATAGAATGCTGGCACTGTGGGCATAGGCAAATTTTTCTGAAGATAGTGCCCATTTATATCGTATTTTAACACTATTTTGCCTTAAAAAAGCTGGCAGTTGGGTATATAGGGAAAAAAACTGGCTTCATGCCCCTCTTGGAAGAAAATCTGGGGTATGGAGCGATACTTTTTTTGCCTATGCCCAAGAACCCTGAAATTAGGCTTTAAATTCTTCTAAAAAGCAGCTTTGGACTGGGAGAGAAGGGGCGTAGTTAGTGTTTTTTAGTATCTTAGTGATGCTGCCCTGCGGCATCTCAAATCAGCGGGGAAAAAAGTGGGTTTACAAGAAAAGAAAAAAGTGATATAACAGATATATCAATTCCTTAAAGGGGTATTACTCCCATAATCTAAAGTCTATTTGATGTTCGAAGGCTGAACGTTGATTCTTTTAATGCAAATTCAGGCAATTCTGCCGGACTTTTCTGGATTGATGAATAAGGAGCTGTAATTTTACAGTACAGAGTAGAAGATTGAATTGAATAAGGAGGAATTTTGCCTATGGGTGAAAAGGATATTAGTATGACCGCTTGTTTAAAAAATAAAGTGCGTTTTGCGGACCTTTGCAATGCAAAATTATATCGGGGAAGGCAGGTAATCAGGCCGGAGGAGCTGGAACCTCTGGAGGGAAGAGAAGCGCTGCTTATACCGATGAAGGAAGGGGAAGCAAAGGGGATACAGCGTACCCATGATATTGTGATGCGCTGGAAAAGGGAGGTATTATTGATGGTAATTACATTGGAGCATCAGAGCAGTGTAGACTATGCTATGCCTGTCAGAAAGATGGTTTATGATGGACTGGCTTATGTACAGCAGGTAAGGGAGATATTTGAAAACCGTCAAGAAATGGAGCTTGTGGGGGAGGAGTTTTTATCTCGTCTTACGAAAGAGGATAAATTGATTCCCGTAGTGCCCATAGTGTTTTCCTGTGATTTGAAGGGATGGAAGGCCAGCACGGATATTCATGGAATGATTGATTGGAGCCTATATGAAGAAGCCCGATACCTGCAGAAATTAGTGCCCAACTATCATTTTAATCTGATTGATATTAACGATAAGTCTTATATCGAAAAGTTAAAGACGGATTTACAAACTATTTTTACTGTTGTACAATATAAACAGGACAGGAAGAAGATGCGAAAATACATAGAAGAGCAGATTCCCAGCCTGTCAAGGGATGTCTATTATGCCATTGCCAGTATATTTGGGGCTGGGAGAAAATGGAAGGAAAACATTAATGGCATTCAGGAGAGGAGAGAGGCAAAGATGAGCAATGCGTTATTGGAATTGATTGAAGAAGGAAGAGAAGAAGGCCGCCAGGAAGGGTATTCGGATTGGTCCCGCCTGATTCAGGCCATGGTAGAGAACGGGGAGAAGGATAATATCATCCGTTTGACAACAGATTTTCATTATTTTCAGAAGAAATTAGCCCAGTATCATATTGGGGATAAGGCGAAGGAGGGCTCGCATTTTCCTACGGAAAACGAGGAGGGCAATCCTCTGCTCGCTGGAAGCTCGCATTTTCCTACGGAAAACAAGGAGGGCAATCCTCTGCTCGCTGGAAGCTCGCATTTTCCTACGGAAA
>JBNMJJ010000160.1:0-5697 GCA_050873745.1 Lachnospiraceae bacterium
AGATAAGACGTGTGGTACCCTACGTGCCCGGTGAGCAGCCGGAGGGAGACCGCTTGGTTAAATTAAATACCAATGAATGCCCCTATCCCCCAAGTCCCAGGGTGATGGAGGCATTAAAGGACCTTGAGGCAGACAGCCTTCGCCTTTATCCTGACCCGGAGGTGGGAGAATTAAGACGAGTGCTGGCGGATTATTATGGGGTAAAAAAAGAACAGGTTTTTGTGGGAGTAGGCTCGGACGACGTTTTGGCCAATGCCTTTCTGACTTTTTTTAACGGTGATAAGCCAGTGCTGTTTCCGGATATTACCTACTCTTTTTATGATGTCTGGGCAGAGCTTTTTGGTATTCCCTATGAGAGAATTGCTCTTAATCAGGAGTTTCGGATTCAGGCAGAGGATTACCAAAGAGAAAATGGCGGAGTGATTTTTCCCAATCCCAATGCGCCCACGGGAGTTTTTGAGGATTTAACGCTGGTAAGACAGATTCTGGATGCCAACCGGGATGTGGTGGTCATCGTGGATGAGGCTTATGTGGATTTTGGCGGAGAGAGCGCTCTTCCCCTGCTGAAGGAGTATGATAATCTGCTGGTGGTGCAGACCTTTTCCAAATCTCGGGCGATGGCAGGGGCCCGTATCGGCTTTGCCATTGGAAATGAAAAGCTGATTGGTTATTTAAACGATGTGAAATTTTCCTTCAACTCCTATACCATGAGCCGCCCGGCTATTGCTATGGGGGTGGCCTGTGTGGAGGATGACGCCTATTTTCAGGCTGCAGTGCAGAAGGTGATTGCCACCAGGGAAAGAGTGAAGAAGGAGCTTTTGCAGCTTGGCTTTTCCTTCCCGGACTCCAAAAGCAATTTTATTTTTGCCACACATGAGCGTATCCCGGCAAAGGAGCTTTTTGAGGCCTGCCGTAAGGAACAGATTTTTGTACGTTATTTTGCCAAAGAAAGAATAGACAACTATCTTAGAATTTCCATCGGCACAGATGAAGAGATGGATATTTTGCTGAATTTTTTACGAAACTACATAGGGAGAAGTGAGGAAAAAAGATGATTAAATTAATGTTAAAGGGTGCGGTAATCGGAGTGGCCAATGTGATTCCCGGGGTCAGCGGCGGCACTATGGCGGTGGTTATGGGAATTTACGATAAGCTGATTCATGCCATAACCCATTTGAAAAGTGAGTTTAAAGAGGCCCTAAGGCTGTTGATTCCCATCATTATTGGTGCGGCGGCAGGAATTATCATCCTGACGGAGGTGATTACCAGAGCGCTGGAGCATTTTCCTGTGCAGACCAATTTTATGTTTATCGGTTTAATCGTGGGCGGTCTGCCGATTATCGTTAAGAAGCTAAAGGACACAGGGAAAAAGGTTACGGGAGGAAATATTCTTGCGCTGGTTCTTTTCTTTATTCTGGTAGCCGGTTTTGCTCTGATGGGAGAGAAAGAAGCAGCCGCCAGAGAACTGAGCCTGAATGCGGTGGAAATTATCAAGCTGTTTTTTGTCGGCGTAATTGCCAGCGCTACCATGGTTATTCCCGGAGTCAGCGGCTCTCTGGTGCTGATTTTGCTGGGCTATTATTATCTGATTCTGGATTCCATTTCCGAATTTATTCATGCTCTGCTGGCCTTTGATTTTCCTGTTTTACTGGAAAAAACAGGGATTCTTATGCCCTTCGGAATCGGTGTACTGCTGGGAATCGGCGTAATTGCCAAGCTGATTGAACTGGTATTTGAGCATTTTCCCAATTATGCTTTTTGTGCAATTATCGGGCTGATTGTAGCCTCGCCTCTGGCCATTATTTTTATGTCCGATTTGAGCCGGTATAATCTGGTATCTATCCTTACCGGTGCAGTCACCTTCGTCATTGGCTTTTTTATTGCCAGAAAGCTGGGAGAAGACTAGATGGAGGCATATCCGGATTTTGCCGGAGTGTATGATATTTTGATGGACCAGACTCCCTATGAAGAGTGGTGCAGACGGCTTAAACAGACGCTGGAGCGGCATGGAATCCCGAAAGGGCTGGTACTCGATTTGGGCTGCGGGACGGGAACGCTGACGGAGCTTCTTGCCAGGGCCGGTTATGACATGATTGGCATAGATAATTCGGAAGATATGCTGAATGCGGCCCTTCAAAAGCGGCAAAGCTCAGGTCTGGACATTCTCTATCTTTTACAGGATATGCGTGAGTTCGAGCTGTATGGCACGGTGGCTGCCATTATCAGCGTATGTGATTCCCTTAACTATTTGCTTGAGGAAAAAGAACTGATTCAGACCTTTCGCCTGGTGAACAATTATCTGGACCCGGGTGGCCTTTTTCTTTTTGATTTCAATACGGTCTATAAATATGAGGAAGTAATCGGAGACCGGGTTATTGCGGAAAATCGGGAGGACTGCAGCTTTATCTGGGAAAATTATTATGATAAAGAGGAACAGATTAACGAATATGAGCTGACCGTTTTTGTCCGTAGCAAGGAGGGGCTGTTCCGCCGTTTTCAGGAAAACCATTACCAGAGAGGCTACACTCTTTCCCAGATAAAAGGCTGCCTTGAAGCGGCCGGAATGGAGCTTCTGGAGGCTTTTGACGGGGACGGCGGCAGTGGAATCCTCTGTGACACAAAAGATTTGGCTGGGGACGGTGCGGCTGTCCGCAGCAGGGCAGAGGGGAACGCAGTTACGACGAAAAGTGAACGGATTTACTGTATCGCCCGGGAAAAGGGAAAAGTCAGATGATTGTTTTGCCGGGGGGCTGTGGCAGCAGGAAGGCGCCCGGATGAATTGCCGTCCTTGACGGCAGAATGAGAGGAATAAATGACGGATTATTTAGTAAGAGCTACCGCCGGAAATGCTCAGATTCGGGCTTTTGCGGTAAGAACGAAGGAAACGGTGGAAATCGCCAGAAAGGCACATAATACCAGTCCCGTTGCGACGGCGGCCCTGGGAAGGCTGTTGACCGCAGGCACCATGATGGGGGTGATGTTAAAGGGGGATAAGGATATTCTTACCCTGCAGGTGACGGGAGACGGCCCCCTGGAGGGGATGACCGTAACTGCCGACCGGGAGGGAAGGGTGAAGGGTTATGCCAAAAATCCCCAGGTAATGGTAGGCGCTAACGAAAAAGGAAAGCTGGATGTGGCAAAGGCAGTGGGCCGGGGCTTTCTTCGGGTGATTAAGGATATGGGCCTGAAAGACCCTTATGTGGGGCAGACCGCTCTTCAGACCGGTGAAATCGCTGAGGATTTGACCTATTATTTTGCTGCCAGTGAGCAGGTACCCTCTTGTGTTGGCCTGGGTGTGCTGATGGACAAAGAATCGGGGCAGGTAAAACAGGCAGGGGGCTTCATTATCCAGTTAATGCCCTTTGCCGACGAAGAGGTGATTTCCCGTCTGGAAAAGAATCTGGCAGGAATAGATTCGGTAACCGCTCTTTTTGAGAAAGGAAATTCTCCTGAACAGATATTGGAAATCCTTCTTCAGGGATTGGAACCGGAGATTATGGATACAATGGAAATAGGCTTTCATTGTAACTGCAGCAAAGAAAGGGTGGAAAAGGCCCTCATCAGTATCGGGAAAAAGGAGCTGGAGGAGTTGATTGCGGAAGGAAAAGAGGTGGAGTTAAACTGCCATTTCTGCAATACCAACTATGTTTTTCAGGTAGAGGAATTAAAACGTATGTGTAAAAGGAGCTTCTAAAAATGGAGTTTGGGTTTGTAAAGGTTGCAGCCGCAACACCAGAAATCAAGGTGGCGGACCCGGAATTTAACCGGTGTGAGATTCAGAAAAAAATAGAAGAGTGTGGGGCAAAAGGAGCAGAAATTATTGTTTTGCCGGAGCTGTGCTTAAGCGGTTTTACCTGTCAGGATTTATTTTTGCAGAACACCCTGTTGGAGGGGTGTAAAACTCAGTTGAAAATCCTGGCGGAAGAAACCCGTCATATAGAAGCCTTGATTTTTGCAGGTTTACCCTGGAAAAAAGGGGATAAGCTGTACAATGTTGCGGCGGCGCTGAACCGGGGAAGGGTGTTGGCGCTGATTCCCAAAAGAAACATTCCCAACTATGGAGAGTTTTATGAGGCCAGGCATTTTACTTCGGGTCAGTTCGAGGTGGACACGGTAACGGCCTTCGGTTATCGCATTCCTTTTGGAGCCGGAATAGTTTTTCAGGCGGAAGAAAAAGAGGAACTGGTGGTGGGCTGTGAAATCTGTGAGGATTTGTGGGTAGCCAATCCCCCTTCTACTAAGTTGGCCTGCGGCGGTGCAAAAATTCTGGTGAATCTTTCCGCCTCCAATGAGACGGTGTTAAAGGACAGCTATCGGAAAAGTCTGGTGAAGTCCACCAGTGCAAGACTGGTGGCAGCTTATGTCTATGCCTGTGCAGGAGAAGGAGAATCCACTCAGGATTTGGTTTTTGCCGGTCACAATCTGATTGCGGAGAACGGAAGCCTGCTGGCGGAGGGAGTCCGCTTTCAGGGAACCACCGCTTACGCAGATGTGGATATAGAACGTCTGGCTCAGGAAAGAAGGCGGATGAATACCTATCCTCATAAGGAGCACAATCTGGTACACATCGGCTTTACTATAGGAAGAAAGGCAGGAAAGCTGGAAAGAGGTTTTTCCCGTTTCCCCTTCGTGCCGGAAGAAAAACAGGAAAGGGAGCGGAGGGCGCAGGATATTCTGTCCATGCAGGCCTATGGATTGAAAAAACGCTACCGTCATACGGGCTGTGAGCAGGCTGTGCTGGGTATTTCCGGGGGGCTGGATTCTACCCTGGCTCTTTTGGTGACGGCAAAGGCTTTCGATTTGCTGGGACTGCCCCGAAACAATATCCACTCCGTCACCATGCCCTGTTTCGGTACCACCGACAGAACCTATGATAATGCCTGCAAGCTGGCGAGGGCTTTGGGGACGACCCTGGAGGAAGTGGATATTAAGGAAGCGGTGCAGCTTCATTTTGGCGATATTGGGCAGGATGAAGCCAATCATGATGTTACCTATGAAAACAGCCAGGCCAGGGAAAGAACCCAGGTGCTGATGGATATTGCCAACCGGGAAAACGGTCTGGTTATCGGTACCGGAGATATGTCGGAGCTGGCTCTGGGCTGGGCCACCTATAACGGAGATCATATGTCCATGTACGGAGTGAATGCGGGAGTGCCCAAGACGCTGGTGCGGCATCTGGTTTCCTACTGTGCGGATACCTGTGCGGATGAAGAACTGAAAAAGGTGCTTCTGGATATTCTTGACACACCGGTCAGCCCGGAGCTTTTGCCCCCTGTAGAAGGCGTTATTTCTCAGAAAACCGAAGATTTGGTAGGGCCTTACGAACTTCACGACTTCTTTATGTACTATATGCTTCGCTGGGGCTTTGAGCCGGAAAAAATTTATGAGCTGGCTAAGCGGGCCTTTGAAGAAGAATATGACAACAGCGTCATTTTAAAGTGGCTAAAGACCTTTTACCGCCGTTTTTTCAGTCAGCAGTTTAAACGCTCCTGCCTGCCGGACGGCCCCAAGGTGGGCAGCGTTGCCCTGTCCCCCAGAGGGGATTTGCGGATGCCGTCGGACGCTTCGGCAAGGCTCTGGCTTGAGCGGCTGGAGAGGCTTAATTAGACCTGCCGGCCCTGCTAGCCAACTGTTTCTCAGGGTGCAGTTTCCTCTTCCGAAGACTTCTGGCCTTTGGCCTGCTCCAGAGAGGAGGCA
>JBNMJJ010000161.1:0-5657 GCA_050873745.1 Lachnospiraceae bacterium
ATAACTCTCCGTTTCATTTGCCGCATTATAATACCAGAGAATGGCCTCCTCAAAATCCTTTTCCCGCTGAAAATATTTTCCCAGCTCAACACATAACTCACTGCTGCCTTTCGTGGCCGCCCCTTTTAAACCGTATTTCAGAAACTCCTTATGCCTGCCAGCCAAAGCCGCCTCCTTACACAGTAAAGCAATGGCTTGTTGAAAGACATCGCTGTCAGGGGCATTCTCCCCACAAAGCCTTTCCAGATAGGCATGGGCTTTTTCCAGATTATGCTCCCTTCCCATGAAGTATAACTCCCGTAAATAAATCCCCTGCAATCGTCCGGAAAGCTCCTCCCCCCTTTCCAGCATTGCCTCAAAAACCTCTAAATCCCGACTGCCATGCTCTCCCTGGGGAAGATGAGTAATCACAATATCACTGTCAAAAACCACAGGCTGCAATCTTACCGCCTCGTGTATCGGCTCCTGCCAAACAAAATCTCTCTGCCGCTTATACAGCTTGGGACGAAGCTCCCGGTCAAAGTTATAAATGCTGTTCTGGGAAAGCTGATTCCCATAATACATCTGGACGATTTCCACCTCCGGCAGCAAAGCCTCTTTCAGGGCCAGAAAACGTCTGCGGTTTTCTTCATCAATCACCTCGTCCGCATCCGCCGCATAAATGTACTCGCATCCGGCTTTGGAAAAAGAAAAATTACGGGCCTCAGAAAAGCTTCCTGTCCAGGCAAAATCGTATACTTTATCGGTATATCTAAAGGCAACCTCTTTGGTTTTATCATCGGACCCGGTATCCACAATAATCAGCTCCTCATACAGTCCCTGCAGACTGTCCAGACATCTTGCCAGAACCGCCTCTTCATTTTTTACAATCATACATATGCTGATGGTTGCCATACTTCTTCCTCCTTGGCTTCAGCCTACACGAATAACCGCTCCACGGCCTGCTGAAGCTCTTCCATAGTCTCCAGCTCATTCACCTTCTGTCTCAGTTTGGCAGAATGGGGCAGCCCCACCGTATACCAGCCGATATGCTTACGCATTTCCCGGATGGCCGTATACTCTCCCTTGCATTCCACCTGCAGGCGGGCATGCCGGAGTATGGTGTCTCTCATCTCCTCCATGGTAGGTCTGGGAAGGGCTTCCCCCGTCTCTATCTGATGTATAATTTCCCGGAAAATCCAAGGATTTCCCCGGGCCGCCCGGGCAATCATTACCCCGTCGCAGCCGGTCTCTTCCATCATCCTCATGGCATCGGCGGCATCCGTCACATCACCGTTGCCCAGCACCGGAATGGATACTGCCTCTTTTACCCGGGCAATAATTTCCCAGTCTGCCCTACCGGAATAATACTGTTCCCTGGTTCTTCCATGAATGGCAATCCCGGCTCCCCCTGCATCCTCTACAATTTTGGCAATCTCCACAGCATTGACACTACTGTCATCAAATCCCTTTCGAATTTTTACCGTAACCGGCTTTTGGATAGCCTTTGCCGTTTTTCTCACTATCTCCCCTATCAATTTGGGATTCTTCATTAAAGCCGAACCCTCCCCGTTATTAACAATCTTTGGGACAGGACAGCCCATATTAATATCCAAAATAGAAAAAGGCCTGTCCTCAATCTGATGTGCTATTTCACTGATAATATTCGGATCAGACCCAAAAAGCTGTAAGGATACCGGCGTCTCCCGGGGATGGATTTCCAAAAGCTTTTCCGTATTCTTGTTTTTATACATAATGGCTTTGGCGCTGACCATTTCCATGCCAATCAATCCTACTCCCTGCTCCCTGCACAATAAACGAAAAGGCAGGTCAGTTACGCCTGCCATGGGTGCCAAGATAAGGGGATTGTCCAAAACCACATTGCCGATTGTCAACCTGGCCATTGTTCATCTCCTCACTAATCCATATTTTCCAATAATCCGCTTACGTCCTCACCTAAAAAGACCACACGGTAATAAAGGCTTAAGGACTCCAACAGCTCCTGCCTCGTCCGGCGGATTTCCCGCACCAGCAGGCCGCTGGCGATTTCATCATAATAGAAATCTTCCTCTGCTGCATCCGTTTCAATCACCAGCGTTCCGTCAGGTTCAAAGGCCAATGTAATAATTCCTCCTACCTCTTCTGTAAACAGCACGCAGATGATATGCAGCTCATCCTTTATACTATCGGGAATCCTATTAAATTCCTGATTAAAATAATACTTTTTATCATAGGCATTTGCGCCGCAAAGCACGATTTTTTCCTCTGACATCATTTTCGTTCCCATCTTTCTATGTAGCTTTGCTCTCCTCCTTCACCCACTAAACGTAACCATAAATCCCTCTAACGGACACTTCTCCTGCGAAGACACGTTCAATCTTGCCTTGTCCCCGCCGTACCAGAAGCTCTCCGGCGTCATCAATGCCCAGGGCCTCTCCGGTCCATTCTCCCTGAAGGCCTGTCACAAGTACCTGTCTTCCCCGGTTAATCAGCCGCCCATCATACTCCTGCTTTAATAATGACAAATCTTCACTCTGCAAAAAACTCTCATAGCATTCTTCAAACTCAGCCATCGCCTGATTAATCAGTTCTTCCTTTGCCACAAACCTTCCGGTTTCCAGAAACAGAGAGGTAGCCTTTTCAGAAAATTCCCTGGGAAATTCCTTCTGGCTGATATTAATGCCCACTCCGATTACGATAAAATCGATTTCCCCTTCCTTCACCTGCAGCTCCGTTAAAATACCGCAGACCTTCTTCTGATTTACCAGAATATCGTTGGGCCATTTGATGGCAGCCTCAGGGCCGCAGACCCTGTGAATTGCCCTACAGACCGCCAGAGCCATCACCAGAGTAAGCATAGATGCTCTGTCCGGAGGAAAGGAAGGCCGAAGAAGCAGGCTCATATAAATACTGCCGTCTTCGGGAGAAAACCAGTTACGTCCCCGTCTTCCCCGACCGGCAGTCTGTTTTCCGGCTACTGCCAGAGTCCCGTGACAGGCTCCCTGAGCAGCCTGTCTCCTGATTTCTTCATTGGTGGAATCCACTTCTTCTAAATATATTCGGCTGCAGCCGGCCCATTTTGCCCTGCTTTCTCTGTCCGCCTCCATCTTCTCTTCCAAATCCCTTTTCACCTTTTCTTACACCTCTGCCCCTAAAGTGGCTGCCAGCACCGCCTTAATGGTGTGCATACGGTTTTCCGCTTCATCAAACACCACTGAGGCTTCGGATTCAAAAACTTCATCCGTCACTTCCATTTCCTGAATACCGAACTGCTTTGCTATTTTGGCTCCTGTAGCAGTATTTAAATCATGGAAGGCAGGAAGACAGTGCATAAAGATTGCCTTCTTACTGGCATTGTCCATCACCGCTTTATTTACCTGATAGGGCGATAATTCCCTGATTCTGGTCTCCCAGACCTCAGACGGTTCTCCCATGGACACCCATACATCCGTATAGACTACATCCTGACCCCCGGTAGCCTTCTTAACCTCCTCTTCCAGAGTAATGCTTCCTCCGGTCCCAGCCGCAATTTCCTTACAAACAGCCACCAGTTCTTCTCCCGGAAAATAAGCCCTGGGAGAACAGGCCGTGAAGTGCATACCCATCTTTGCACAGGCCACCATCCAGGAATTTCCCATATTAAAGCGAGCGTCTCCCATATACACCAGCCGGACGCCTTTCAGCCTGCCTAAATGCTCCTTTATGGTAAGCAAATCCGCCAGCATCTGGGTGGGGTGAAATTCATCCGTCAGCCCATTCCATACAGGCACACCCGCATACTTTGCCAGCTCCTCCACAATATCCTGGCCAAAGCCCCGATATTCAATGCCTTCATACATTCTTCCCAGTACCCGGGCCGTATCTGCAATACTTTCCTTGGCCCCTATCTGAGAAGCAGCAGGGTCAAGATAAGTGGTTCCCATTCCCAAATCATGGGCCGCCACCTCGAAGGAACAGCGGGTTCGGGTACTGGTCTTTTCAAAAATCAGAGCAATATTTTTCCCCCTCAACACATCTACGGGAATGCCCTTTTTCTTCTTTTCCTTCAACCTGGCTGCCAAATCCACCAGATAGGAAATCTCCTCCGGCGTATAATCCAGTAACTTTAAAAAATGCCTTCCCCTCAAATCCATATCCGCTTCCTCCTTACCCTGCTGCCTTATTAGCTCACGGGTTCTCTATTTCTCACCCAAAGCCTGTCTGTTTACTCCAAAATTACTGCACCTTGGTGATTACCTCTTTCGCTGCAGTTGCCAGGCTGGCAATTCCCTGCATTTCAGAAGGAATGATAATCTTGGTTGCCTTTCCGTCAGCAGCCCGCTCAAAGGCTTCTAATCCCTTCAACCGTAAAACAGCGTCATCCATGCCTACTTCCTTAATCATCCGCAAGCCCTCTGCTGTTGCCTGCTGTACCTTCATGATGGCCAGAGCTTCACCCTCTGCCCTGCGAATCATACTCTCTTTTTCCGCTTCCGCACGAAGAATAACCGCTTCTTTATCTGCTTCTGCCTCCAGAATAGCCGCTTCCTTCTTACCTTCTGCTACGGTAACGCTGGCTTTCTTTTCACCCTCTGCACGGGTAACCGCTTCTCTACGTTCACGCTCCGCCTTCATCTGACGCTCCATAGCGTTCTGAATCTCGGCAGGAGGAATGATGTTCTTTAATTCCACACGGTTTACCTTAATTCCCCAGGGGTCTGTGGCCTCATCCAGGGATGCACGCATCTTGGTATTGATGGTCTCTCTGGAGGTAAGGGTCTGGTCCAGCTCCAGTTCACCAATAATATTACGCAGAGTGGTAGCCGTCAGGTTTTCGATTGCCATAATCGGATTTTCCACACCATAAGAATAAAGCTTGGGGTCGGTAATCTGGAAAAAGACTACCGTGTCGATTCTCATGGTAACATTATCCTTGGTAATTACGGGCTGAGGAGCAAAATCAACTACCTGCTCCTTTAACAGCACCTTTTTTGCCACTTTATCAATAAAAGGCACTTTAAAATGAAGACCCACAGACCAGGTTCCCTGATATGCACCCAAACGTTCCACCACATAAGCCTGTGCCTGAGGCACAATTTTAATGCAGGATAGTACTGTAATCACTACAATGACTAAAAGTACAACAAATACTATGATTCCCATATTCTTCTCCTCCTTTTCACAAAGACGAACCCGTTTAAGGTCCGCTCTATACCAGTTTTCTTTCCTCCACCAGAAGTTTCACTCCCCTGATTGCTTTCACCGTCACCACTGCTCCTTCAGAAATATGCTTTCCTTCCTCCCAGGCTCTGGCGGTCCATTCCATTCCATTCAGGCTGACCTGGCCCGTTCCCTGCAGATTATCAATATCCGTCAGTACAATGGCCTGTTTCCCTACCAGGTCGTCTACATTAGTCTTTACCCTTTCCCGGTTAAAATATTTAACCGCTAGGGGACGGGTGAAAAACAATAAGACAAGAGATACCACCAGAAAAACCGTCAACTGCATAAATACAGACATATCCGCCAGGGCAAAAAACATTGCCACCAGGGCTCCGCCTGCAAACCATATGGTGGTCAGACCCATCGTTGCCAATTCAATAAGCAACAGCAGCACCAAAGCAAACAACCAGATTGTCACAAGATTCATAGTCGTTCTCCTTTCCTTAGGGAATCCCCCTCTTTTACTATCTAATATA
>JBNMJJ010000162.1:0-5645 GCA_050873745.1 Lachnospiraceae bacterium
ATTCAGGAAGGATAAACGTTTCCACAGGAAGGTAATTCTTTCCAGTAAAACCCGGGAACCCACCTTTGGCGCCTTGGGCCGCATCAACTCTGCCGGCAGATGCTTAAGCTCTGTTTCACAAACCCAGACCGCAGCTCCCACTATTCCCAGCATAAACAGCAGAATGCCCACCATTCCCGAGGAAAAATCAAACTGCAGCAGGTATGATGGAAAGAGGTACATTACCTTAAAAAACATAAACAGAATTTTGGGCAAAACAATATAACCGCAAAAATTTCCCAGCACTCCTCCGGCCAGACTTGCTGCCAGGGCATAAATCACATATTTTTTCCGAATCTCATGGTCGGTAAAGCCAAGGGCCTTATAGGTGCCAATCAATCCTCTTTCTTCCTCTACCATACGGGTCACCGTGGTTAAACTGATTAAAATAGCCACTACCAAAAACAGCACAATAAATACGGATGCCAGAGATTCGATAGACTGGGTATCACTTTCCACATTCACATAACCGCTTAAAGAGGTTCTGTCCTGTACATACCACTGGGTCATATCCAAATCTTCTACCTCTGCCCTGGCCTTGGCTATCTCCTCTTCGGCCCTGGCTTTTTCCTCCTCATATTCCGTCCAGCCTTCAGCCAGCTTTTGTTCACCCTCCAAAAGCTTTCGTTCGCCATCCCTGAGCTTTTTCTCACTGTTCGCTATTTCCGCCCTTGCATCGGCAAATTCCTGATTCGCCTTCTGCTCATTTTCTTCCAATTCACGGACTGCATCACCCAGCTTTTGGCGGTTTTCTTCCAATTCTGCCTTGCCTTCGTGAATCTGCCCGGTAACTTCTGCCAGCCTGGCCTCTCCTGCTTCTATTTCAGCCCAGGCGGCGTCAATCTGAGCCTGGGCCTGGGCCTTTTTCGTCTCCAAATCAGCCGCTGCCTTACTCAGTATCTGTCCTGTTGCCTCCACCTGGGCAGCGCCTATAGCCAACTGAGTAAGCTGGGTAAGGGTTTGCCCTAAAACTGCTGACTGTTCATTCAACTGCTGCAGTTCTGCCTCCAGTTGTTGCATACCTGCCTCCAAGGGTGCCTTTTCTTCTTTCAACTTATCCTGAACTGCCAAAGCCTCTTCCTTCTCTTTCTGCTTTTCTTCAAGCCGGACCCTGGCCTCTTCAATTTGTCTGTCTAATTCTGCTATCTGGGCATCCACATCCGGTACTGCCGTCCCCTGCTGCTCCAGATTAATTTTATCCTGCTCCCAATCGGCCACCCGGCCTTCCCAATCGCTTATTTCCTTTTCCAGCCCAAAAACTGTCTGTTCCTGAGCAGAAACAGCGCTGTCCACCTGGGCCAACTGGGCTTCCAGCTCCTCTTTCTTCTGAAGCAGTGTTTCCTGGATAGTGGTTATAGGGCTCAGTAAAGCCGCTCCGAAATCCTGTCCCGCCTGTATAACCCTGGGGTCACTTTGCAAAGCGGCTGCAAAAGCCTGCTGCTGCTCTGCCGTCATGCTGTTTTGCCCATTGGCTATCTGCCCCTGTATCATAGGCATCATCACCTGTGTAAGAACAGAAACGTAAGTACTCCAAGCCTCCTTTGGCCATTGTGTCCCAAACCCTGCTGAAGCCTGGGCCACCTGGGCGGCTATGGCTGACCTGGCGTTATTATTTTCCCCTGTCCTGGCGGCTAATTCAGCCTCACCCTGGGCAATCTGCTCCTTTGCCTGAGCCTCTTTCTCCTCCAGCTCTGCCTTTGCCTTTCCCATCTCTACGTTTCCCTGGTAAAGCTGATAGGCAGCTTCCTTCAGTTCCTCCTCTCCTTCTTCCAACTGCTCATAGCCGTCGGCTATCTCTGCTCTTGCGTTGGCTATCTCTGCCGCAGCCTCCTGTTCTTTGTCCGAAAGCTCCTGTTTGCCGTCCGCAATCTCCTGCCAGCCATCGGCTGCCTCCTGCCGTCCGTCATCTATCTCCTTTTTGGCATCCACCAGTTCTTCCTTAGCTTCTGTAAGGGCTTCGTCCATTTCCTTTTTAGCATCGTCTATCTCATCATAGGCCTTTTTAGTAATCGCCTCATATCTTGCCTGCTCACGCTGCTCCTTGATTTCTCCTTCTATTCGGGAAACCATATCCGCAACCTTTTTTTCATATTCCGGAGAATAGCAAAGCAGTTCACCGGTTCCCTCCAAAGAAAGATAGAGGGCCGTAAACACTTCACTGTCCACCGCCTCAGGGAGGACAAAAAAAGTATAATCTGCATTGGGAGTAGCCCGAAATGCTACCGAACCGTCTGTATTATTAATATCCATGGAATCCACAGCCACTCCGGTAATGGTATATTCGGTATAAAGAAAATTCGGTGTTTCTATGCCCTCTTTTGCTTCTTCTGTGTCCTTCTCAAGCATTTCTTCTATGATTACCTTATCCCCTATTGCCTTCCCGGTATCCGCAATATAGCTTCTGGTCACTGTAATCTCATCTGCCTGGGTTGGGAGGCTTCCTTCTACTACATAGGGCCGGTTCATTCCACTGGTCTGAATCGTCTTTACCTCTGCCGTTTTGTTGTTGCCGTCTTTTTGGGTATGAACAATCTCGCTGTAGCTGCCTTCCGCTTTTTTTACTCCCTCAAGTCCAGCCAAAACGTTCACGTCCTCCTGAGTCAGCCCCAGGGTAGACAGTACGCTGACATCAAACAGCTCCTGCTCGTCAAAAAAATAATCCGCAGTATAACGTAAATCCTTACAGCCTGCTGACAGTCCTGTCATCATGGTCACTCCCAGAGTGGTAATCAGCATTATGGAGATAAATCTCTTTTTTTCTTTCCAAATGGTTCTGAATATATCTTTATCGGCTGCTTTTCTCATAAACCCTTTACCTTCTTATCCTTGCCGCCCTACCACTCAATCTCCGCAATCGGCGTAGGGCTACTGTTGGTAGACATCTCCACCACCCTGCCGCTCTTAAAGCGAATCAGCCGGTCCGCCATAGGCGCCAGGGCAGAGTTATGGGTAATTAAAATAACGGTAATCCGTTCTTTCCTGCAGGTATCCTGCAAAAGCTGTAAAATCTGCTTACCCGTATTATAGTCCAAAGCCCCCGTGGGTTCATCACACAATAGAAGTTTGGGATTCTTTGCCAATGCTCTTGCAATAGCCACACGCTGCTGTTCGCCCCCCGAAAGCTGGGAGGGAAAATTGGCTTTTCTTTCAGAAAGTCCCACCTTATCCAGAGTCTGGGAGGCATCCAGCGAATTTTTGCATACCTGAGCCGCCAGTTCCACATTTTCCAATGCCGTCAGGTTGGGAACCAGATTATAAAACTGAAAAACAAAACCGATGTCCGTTCGCCGATAGCTGGTAAGCTGTTTCTTTTTATATTGGGAAATGTCCCTGCCATCCACCAGTATCTGGCCTGAAGTGGGTATGTCCATTCCTCCCAAAATGTTTAAGGCTGTCGTTTTGCCCGCACCGGAGGAGCCTAAAATAACAGCCAGTTCTCCCTCTTCCACAAAAAAACTGGCATCATTCAAAGCCCGAATCCGAGTTTCACCGGACACATACTCTTTTATTACATGATTAAATTCAATATAGGGCATGAAATTCCTCCCATGTTTTATTAAACTGCTGCGGAACATCCATATTTACACAATGCCCTGCGCCCTCAAAAATGACCATTTTACATTCTGGCTCGTTTTTCTTCCACATCTCTACGGCGGATAATTCCATTGGAATATCATACTGCCCGCATCCAATCAGTAAAGGATATTCTCTTGGCGCTGCCTGCCGAACGTTTACCATAGTGTTCAGAGATGCTAAATACTTAAAGGATTTTTTCGGAAACTTGATATTCATCTCATAAAAGTCTTGCTGTGCTTGTTCCGTATATGCAGATATTTTTTTATTTGACTTTGCGAACCATTTAGTAGAGAATATTGCTTTTAGCATCATATGTATCTGCGCTGAACTATTTCCCTTCTGCATTTTCGTATCGAAATTGTTTATATCATATCCGCCAAAGCAAGCAAGAGATTGCACTGCTTCGGGGAACTGATTGGCAAAGTCCTGCGCTAATACAGCTCCCAGGGAAATTCCAATAAGATGTATCTTGGCGATATTTTCTTTCTGTAAAATTTCCCTAATCCATACCGACATTCTATCTATGCCGTCACCTTTTCGTGTGTCAGTTGAATTTCCATGACCAATTATATCAAGCGTCAGCACATTGTATTTATCCTGGAAATACTCAATCTGTGTTCTAAACATATTATGATTAACAAAAGCAGCGTGAAGGAATAGCACCCACTCTTTATGCGCTGTTCCTCCAACATAATAGACGATAGGAGAGTTTTCTAGTTTATATTGTTTCATGTTTCACCGTTCTCACTTAATTTCTATTAGTAATATTACTATTATAATTAAACCCACACAAAAGTCAAGTATAGAGTGCTGTTCACGAATTAGTTGCAGTCAGAATTTACCGTTACCCCTACATAGAAATTACACATTATTTTAAAATTATCGTCCGAAAAAAACGGCAGAGCATTACGCCCTGCCGCCTGTGAAAAGATTTCACTCATATTTTACTTTTTAAATTTTTCCCGTCCTTTGCTCAGCCATCTTCAGTGCATGAACAATGGGCATAATCAGTATGCCACAGAAAAAATTACTGACACCATGAATCAAATCAAAGGGAAGCCCTGCAATAATCCAGGCAACCATTCCCTGGAAGTTCAACCCAAACATCAACGCCTGTGCCGGTGCATATAAGGTTCCATATAAAAACCCGTGGGCCGCACATATCACCATGTAAACTATGGGAGCGATTTTTTTCGGCATATTTTCAGGTAAAAGCATTACCACTGCCCACAAAATAGTCCACAAGTACAGGTAGGGAAACCACCATGCGGAAAATCCAGCCAGTAATCCATTTAAAAAAACATAAGTATAGATAATATAAAGAGCCTTCTTCCGATAGACAATGGTAAAAGCTATCGTAAAAACCCCCAGTAAATGAACGTTAGGCGCCCACTCCAAAATAATCTTTGAAGCATACATCAGCCCTCCCAAAAGTGCAAAGGTGGTCAGTTCCCTCAATGTCAGCTTCACTTATTCTACCTTTAAGGAGTAACTCTCTCCCTCCACAATGTTGGTGGAATCCACACCGGCCTGAGCATATTCGCCGTTAATATAAAAAGCCCAGTATTTTCCGTCCTTATCGTAATCTGCCGTAATTCCATTTACGGTTTTTACATAAAGGCCGTACTCTCCATCCTCACCATCAATCAGGCCAAGCTCCTGTAAGGCTTCTCCCACCGTTTCCTTATCGGTGTGAATTTCAAACAGAGTTTCCTGTCCCTCTGCATCCACTACAGACAAGGGAAAAATGGTGCTGCCTTCGCCCATAACCTGTGCCTCACCGACTTCCTGAGCTGATTCCTGTACAGTTTCCTGGGTTGATTCTTGAGTCGTTCCCTGTTCTGCTTCTTGAGTTGCCTCCTGGGTCGTCCCCTGAGCCTCTTCCTGCGTTGTAACCGCCTGGGGTTCTGCATTTTTGTCATTGCATCCGGTTATTCCCAATGCCATAGCTGCAATCAGCATCATACAAAGGAAGAATGACAGACTTTTTTTCTTCAAATTCTTTTTCATCTTTTCTCTCCTCTTAAAAA
>JBNMJJ010000163.1:0-5643 GCA_050873745.1 Lachnospiraceae bacterium
ACCTCGTATTATAAAGTAGTAGTATTTATAGTCCCTCTCCAAGGACTGTATGCTATAATATTGGAGATACTGTGGATTGTTTTTATCACCTACCACTCAGATGGTTTAAGTGAGGCTACAACCACAGTCTCTTTGTATATTTGTTAATCAGTTAGATACCGCATGACGGTTTATTTAGAACGAGGTTACAATCACAAAGAGCACCCGTGGTTCTAAACAGTATCAAATTTTATTCAAAGGAGTATTTTTATGATTTACGTTGGAATTGATGTTGCCAAAGATAAGCATGATTGCTTTATCTCAAACTCAGATGGAGAAGTCGTATTTAAACCTTTTACCATCTCAAACAACAAAGAAGGATTTGAAACCTTATTTCAAAGAATTGAATCTGTTGCAGAAGATTTGAACAAAGTAAAAGTAGGACTGGAAGCCACCGGACACTACAGCTACAATCTTCTGGGATTCCTTCTTGATAAAGGTTTGCCGACCTGCCTTATCAATCCATTACATACCAATCTTTACAGAAAAAGTCTAAGCCTTAGAAAGACGAAAACGGATAAAGTTGATTCCCGTACCATTGCCACTATGATAATGTCTGATTTGAACTTGAAGTCCTACTCAGACATATCTTACCACAACGAGGAACTAAAGTCACTTACTCGTTACCGTTTCGATAAAGTAAAGGAACGGGCAAAACTGAAAGCTTCGATTGCCCGCCTTGTAAATATCCTTTTTCCAGAACTCGAAAAGTTTGTGCCTACACTTCATATAGCTTCTGTCTATGCTCTGCTATCTGAGTTTCCCGGTGCTTCCCATATAGCATCTGCACACCTTACACGGCTAACCAATCTGCTTTCAGAAACATCGAAAGGTCATTATGGTAAGGACACTGCCAATCTTTTCCGAGAAACTGCCAGAAACTCCATCGGCTTAGTTATGCCTGCTAAATCGCTGGAACTAAAACATACCATCAAACTCATTCAGGAATTAACTTCTGAGATTGACGAAATTGAATCAGCTATCAAACAGATCATGGACGAAGAAATTCAATCTCCTATCCTTACCATCCCCGGTATCAGTTATCGAATGGGAGCTATGATTATTGCTGAGATTGGTGATTTCAATCGCTTTGATTCTGCAGATAAGATACTTGCATATGCAGGAATGTCTCCCTCCACTTTTCAATCAGGGCAACTGAATAACTGTTATTCCCACATGGAAAAACGAGGTTCCAGATACCTCCGGTATGCCCTTTACAATGCAACTAAATATGTCTGTCACTGGGATAAGTCCTTCGGCGCTTATCTCGAAAAGAAACGTTCTGAAGGAAAGCATTACAACGTCGCATTATCCCATGCCACTAAGAAACTCGTAAGAACTATTTTTGCCATGGAAAAATCAGGACAGGCATATATACCAACCATTTAGCTTTTTCTATAAAGTTCTCCTTTGAGAGCACCTGTAAAGATGCTCTTATTGTCATACAGTTTTCAAAGTACATATTTATTTGAAATGCATTTCTGCAATTCCTTCAAAAAATAATTATTTTAGACTTGACTTTTAATAGTTAGTCTCATTTTCATTTTCTCTTACAGTGTAACCAAAGCATTATTATTATATAATAGAAGTGAACGATTTTAAAGAAAAAAAGTAGTTCTGTTTATAAATCTTTAAGAAAAGAAAACCAGATTTCACTTTGTGGATATTGATTTCTTCTTTTTGGGAACTTATAATGTACTTTATGAGTATAAAATGGGATTTTTTTAAAAACCTATATACTCACAGAGAAAAAAGCGGAGGAAAAAATGGACAATAACAGACAGCATTTTGAGGGAAATCAAAATGGCGGCCGGCCCACCGGAAATAATGGCGGAAACGGCAATAAAGGAAGAAATTCCAATAACCAGGGCGGTTCCAATCAGGACCCCAGAAAGCAGAATCTGCTGGTTTTTTTAGTGGCAACATTAATCAGCCTGGTTTTGATGAGTTATTTTATGAAAAGCATTAACGGGGCCACCAGTCAGGAAGTGCCCTATAACCAGTTTGTGGATATGCTGGAAGCAGGGGAAGTGAAGAGCGTTTATATTTCTTCGGACCGTATCCAGATTATACCCATAGAGCAGGAGACGGCTGCATCACCGGGACTGTCTCCCATGATGAATATGTTTATGACTCCTTCTGTAATCTATTACACAGGGAAGGCAGAGGATGACAGCGCTCTGACGGCAAGATTGCTGGAGGCAGGGGTGGAGATTGTGCCGGAAATTCCGGACAGTTCCAATATGATTTTGTCCTTTTTATTTACTTATGTCTTTCCTATTTTGCTGATGTGGGCTATTTTGGGCTTTATCATGAAAAAGATGTCCAAAGGCGGCGGGCCTATGGGAGTGGGGAAAAGTAATGCCAAGGTCTATGTGCAGAAGGAGACGGGAATAACCTTCAAGGATGTGGCCGGAGAGGACGAAGCCAAGGAATCCCTTCAGGAAGTGGTGGATTTTCTCCATAATCCGGGGAAATATGCCAAAATCGGTGCAAAACTGCCCAAGGGAGCCCTTCTGGTGGGACCTCCCGGAACGGGAAAAACCCTGTTGGCAAAGGCAGTGGCAGGAGAGGCCCATGTTCCCTTCTTTTCCCTGACCGGTTCTGACTTTATCGAGCTTTATGTAGGTGTGGGAGCCTCCCGGGTAAGGGATTTGTTTAAAGAAGCGACCAAGAATGCACCCTGTATCATCTTTATTGACGAAATCGACGCCATCGGCCGAAGCCGTGATTCCAAGTACGGCGGCGGTAACGAGGAGCGGGAGCAGACGCTGAATCAGCTTCTGTCGGAGATGGACGGTTTTGATACCTCAAAGGGAATTTTAATCCTGGGGGCCACCAACCGGCCCGAGATTCTGGATAAGGCACTTTTGAGGCCCGGACGTTTTGACCGGAGAATCATTGTAGATAAGCCGGATTTAAAGGGAAGGGTGGAAATTCTGAAGGTACATGGCAAGGATGTAAAGATGGATGAAAGCGTGGATTTTGATGCCATTGCCCTTGCTACCAGCGGCGCAGTAGGCTCTGATTTGGCTAATATGATTAACGAAGCGGCCATTAATGCGGTAAAGGAAGGCCGGGAATATGTTTCCCAGAAGGACTTATTCGATGCGGTAGAGCAGGTGCTGGTGGGCAAAGAGAAGAAAGACCGGATTATGAGTAAGGAAGAAAGAAAAATTGTTTCTTACCATGAGGTAGGGCATGCCTTAATCAGCGCTCTGCAGAAGAATTCCGAGCCGGTACAGAAAATTACGATTGTGCCCCGTACTATGGGAGCCCTGGGTTACGTTATGCACGTTCCGGAAGAGGAAAAATACCTGAATACGGAGGCTGAGCTGAGAGACAGGCTGGTAAGCATTTTCGGCGGCCGTGCGGCGGAAGAGCTGGTTTTTGATACGGTGACGACGGGGGCAGCCAATGATATTGAGAAGGCTACCGATATAGCGAAGGCTATGGTTACCCAATATGGAATGAGCAAGAAATTCGGACTGATGGGGCTGGCTACGATTCAGAACCGATATTTGGACGGAACGGCCAGCTTAAACTGCAGCGATGTAACCGCCGCCGCAGTGGATGAAGAGGTAAGAAAGCTTTTGGAAGAAAGCTATAACAAGGCAAAAGAGCTTTTAGCGGATAACCGGGAGGTTATGGATAAGCTGGCAGAATTTTTGATTGAGAAGGAAACCATTACCGGCAAGGAATTTATGAAGATTTTCCGCCAGATAAAGGGACTGCCGGAGCCTGAGGAAGAGGAAAAGAAAGACGGGAAGGAAGAGAGTAAGCCCCAGACAGAGGAGAAAAAAGAATCTTTCCCCTCTCCCTACGAGCATTTCCAGAATCAACGAAGCTTAAGTGAACAAAAAGAAGGAAAAGAGGACTAACCCGGAAGGGAAAGTCCTTTTCTTTGTCCCCTTATCTGTGTTAGTATAAAAAACAGAAAGTTATGAATGGAAAGTAAGAGGAAAATGAGTGAAGCTAATTTTAATATTCAGGAGGAATTAAAAAAGCTGCCGGACAAGCCGGGAGTATATCTGATGCACGATGCCCAGGACAGGATTATCTATGTGGGAAAGGCCATTGTATTGAAGAACCGGGTTCGTTCTTATTTCAGGGAAAGCGTCAATCACAGTCCTAAAATAGCCAGAATGGTAAGCCTGATAGCCCGCTTCGAATATATTGTGACGGATTCGGAGCTGGAGGCACTGGTGCTGGAAAACAACCTGATTAAAGAGCATCGTCCCAAATATAATACTATGTTAAAGGACGATAAGACCTACCCCTATATTAAGGTGACGGTGTCTGAGGTTTATCCCAGGGTATTGTTTTCCAGAGAAATGAAAAAGGATAAATCCAGATATTTTGGCCCCTTTACCAGTGCAGGCGCAGTAAAGGACACCATAGAGCTGATTAATAAATTATATAAGCTGCGGACCTGCAGTCGGAATCTGCCGAAGGAATGCGGGGTAGCCAGACCCTGCCTGAACTACCATATCCACCAGTGTGATGCCCCCTGCCAGGGATGGATTTCCCCGCAGGAGTATGGAAAACGGGTAGATGAGGCACTGGAGTTTTTAAATGGGAATTACCGTAAAATTTTAAACGAGTTAAAGGAAAAAATGGAAGCGGCATCAGAAGCAATGGACTATGAGGCGGCCATTACCTGGCGTGATTTGTACCAAAGCGTAAAGCAGGTTTCCCAGAAACAGAAGATTACCGATTCGGAAGGGGAGGACAGGGATGTTCTGGCCCTCAGTAAAGAGGGAGAGGATGCTGTGGTTCAGGTCTTTTTTGTCCGGGGAGGAAAGCTCATCGGCCGGGAACATTTTTATATGACAAATGTGTCGGAAAATACCGATACCCAGATTCTTACCAGCTTCGTAAAGCAGTTTTATGCGGGCACTCCTTTTATTCCCCGGGAGCTGCTTTTGCAGGTGGAAATAGAGGAAGGGGAAGTAATCAGCCAGTGGCTGGGAGAACGAAGGGGAAGTAAGGTGCATCTTAGAGTGCCGAAAAAAGGCAGCAAGGAAAGGTTGGTGGATTTAGCAGCCAGAAACGCCGCCTTGGTATTAAGCCAGGACAGAGAAAAGATAAAACGGGAAGAGGGCCGGACCATCGGTGCGGTAAAAGAGCTGGCAGAGCTTTTGGGACTGGAAAGAATCGTGCGGATGGAGGCATTTGACATTTCCAATATCAGCGGTTTTGAAAACGTAGGCTCTATGGTCGTATATGAAAAAGGCAAGCCGAAAAAAAGCGATTACCGTAAATTCAGGATAAAGTCGGTTACAGGTCCGGACGATTATGGCTGCATGAAGGAGGTTTTAACCAGACGTTTTGTTCACGGCATGGAAGAGAGCAAGGCCCTGAAGGAGCAGGGGATGGAAGAGCAGTTCGGCAGTTTTACTCGTTTTCCTGACCTGTTGTTAATGGACGGAGGAAAGGGGCAGGTGAATATTGCCCTTCAGGTACTGGATGAACTGAGGATTTCCATTCCCGTCTGCGGCATGGTGAAGGACGACCATCACCGGACCAGAGGCCTGTATTATCAGAATCAGGAGCTTCCTTTGGAAAAAAACAGTGAAGGCTTCGAGCTGCTGACCAGAATAC
>JBNMJJ010000164.1:0-5641 GCA_050873745.1 Lachnospiraceae bacterium
GGGAAACGCTTTAATCAGCGTTTCCCTAACCCTTAACGATACACCAATTAAGACACACCGGCTCTCTTTTGTTACCTACCACTTCAATTCTCCGTCACCGCCCATCAGTCTGGTCATTTCCTCGATTCGTTCCAATGGAAACGGAGGTGAGGATACCGGCTTCATGGCAAGTGACATCAGCTTCATAGGATTGTCATCCGCTGCAATACGGTTGGAACTCAATGCTCCGCATATTTTGCAACGATGGATGATTGCCCATTCGCCATTTTTTCTGACCCATACTGCAATTGGCTCCATTGCTCCTCCGCAGTCTGCCTCCCGATCTCCTGGCACGTTATCCAGGTGCTGACTGGACAAACAATACGGACAATGGTTTCGATGCTCACTTCCTGCTCCAGCGGGTACAACGGTTTTCCCACAGACTTTACAAACGAAAGTGTCATTGCATGGATGTGTTTTATAATAACCTTTATCAAATGATTTTTTCTTGTTTTCCCTATTCATGGGGTTGTCCTCCTAAAAGTAAAATCATAAACCCTTTGGGAGGCTTGCGGGATTGTAGGCAAACCTCCCAGTTATGCTACAATCTCCATTGATTTACTAAACTTTTTCAAACAGCATTTCTCCTTATTCGCTAATTTATCATTAATCCACATGGCTGGACTATCTTCTCAATGATACCCATTCTTCCCCGGTCATAGCATTTACATGACCAGTCCGTTTCTCGTGCATCAGCGGAACATCAACACCCACCGTCGTCCACTGATACTTAAAACCAACCTTTTCTTGAACACGCTTCGACTTGGCATTGCCTTCGTAGTATCCGCACCACACCTTGCTCATGCCAATATCCTCAAAAGCATGGCAGAGAATTTCTCTTGCGGCTTCCGGCATCAGTCCCTGACCCCAGAACGGTTTTCCGAGCCAGTAACCAAGCTCACATTCATCTTCTCTTCCAGACTGCTCCGACTTCCTTGCCGCCAAAATCCGCCATCAAACAGTTATCACCTTTCCTGCTACCGAAATCGTCTGTATACACACTCAATTCCAGCTTCTCAATAATATCCCTTGCAAAGGCTGCGGAGCACATACTTTTTGTGCTTATCACTTGTCATATGGAGAATATGCTCGTTACGCAGCCTGCCCATCATCTCAAGCACCTGTCTACCTATCCACTCCGGCTCGTTATCGTTCCCGCCGCAGATTAGTTCCTGCGTGTCTGGAGTCCATATATACCCCTACACCTGCGTGACACCTTCTTCCAGGCATTTTACTTTTACATCAATTTCGAAATTGTTCTTTATCATTTCAAAAACTCCGTTCTCTACAATTCAATTTCACAAATTAGATAAGTTATTATATACTATAAAAAAAGCAGAATATTATACCTCTTCTGCTTTTTATTCTTTTTCATTGGGAATTTTTCTGAATAACCCCCTTATTTTTACTCTTCAGAATCAGCCTCTTCCTTTGACACTATATAGTTATAAATTCCTATTAGCCTGATTTACTGAAATAGGTCACATAGATATGGCCAATGCCGAAAGCCACTCCGCTTATTATCAAAAGAATATGCCCCAAAGTGACTCCACTGAGCACAAATATGCACACTGGTATTATGGCAAGAGCCATCTTTTTCCAGAAATCCTGCCGGTAAAAATACAACATCCAGACGGTCCAGTATGCCACCATCAATAATACATTACCGCAGCCATACAACAGGAATGCTCCTGCAGAAGAAAAACCAAACTCTGCAATTCCTATATTGAAAACCATCAAAAACATGGATGAATATCTTCCCATCTGCTCCAAAGCATTCATCAATCTATTATTGCACTTATTTTTCTGATTACGAAACTTAAACGCATAAATAATATTCGGAATCAGCAAAAGCACTACAAAAATCAGGCCAAAGATATTAATCCAATCAGGTCCTGTTTTACCTGCCAGGAAAATAGATGTAGGGCCATCGGCGCCGCCGATAATACTATAGTTCATTGTTTTACCTCCTACAATCGCTTAGACAATACTGTTTTCAGCAGCTCTACTGCGCTTTCTTCCGCTGGGTCGTTTGTACCCAGTTCACCACGGAACGCACGGGCTAGGACGGCCTTTTTCATGGTGTCAATCTGGGCGATGACGGATTCGGCGGCTTCTTTGGCTTGCTGTTCTTTTCCTAACAAACTGACAACACACCTTACAATTTCTATCTGTTCTTCCTGCGATGCAATCGGAATTTCAAACTCCATTAGAGCTTTTGTATTGATACTTTCTACGGTAGTTCCGTTTTTCATACAAGTACCGAGTATTTTTCTTTCCAAACTCTTGCAGGCCCAGAAAAAGTATTCCAAATCTAAATCACTAACTGGAGATATTGCCTTTAAATCCTGATTAACGGTGAATGGAACCTTTACCATTGCAATAGGAAGCGTTCTTCTCAAAATACCACTTCTCATTACAAAAAGAACAGACGGCTTCTCAATGTAATTTGCAGAAGAATTATTAACGCCAATCATGTTTGTATGCATAAGCGTATCTTTTATTACGTCAGATTTCATATCTTTTGATGTAACCCAGAGCAACTCTCCATCATCCCAATATTCAGGATGTGACATACTTGGTGTACCGCCACCACACCAATCGCCACAATCTTTTAACTTCCTTTTTGACCATTTCTCCAATGTGGCATCATACTTCTGTCTCCACTGCTCTGTCAGTTCACCGATAAAAGCCTTATGCAAAATAGCTGACTTACGCAGTTCAAAACCATCTACAACGGCCTGTGCTTTTTCCTTGGCCGCATCCAGTTTGGCAAAAATGCTCTCAATGCGGTCAATAATGCGCTGTTGTTCAGCAAGGGGAGGGAGAGGAAATTCTACAAGTGCAGCCTTACTCCCAGATAATTCAAGAAATGTTGTACCACTTGCATAGCTTTCTAACAATCCTTTATTACTTTTCAAATACCAGTATAAATACTTGGGTATATAGCACGGGGCAGGTAAAAAGCTCTTAAACCCTTGATTAGTACACAACTCATTCTTAGCAATTGCAACATAACCTATCGGTGCACGAGACGAAAGGCATACTGTACCAGACGGTAGTAACCGTGCAGAGGACTTATCTAGTCCTAATTTTGTCATATTTTTCGCCCCATGCGAGATATAAATATCATTATAATTTGATAAATCAGCAGGGCTAATCCACGGTATATTGCCATCTTTGTAATATGCTTCAACTTTTGATGATGGCGTACCACCACCAATAACCTTAGTTATATTCCCTAGCCGTGTCCAGCACCACTTCTCAGGAATCGAATACGGCCACTCATCTACCGGCACAAGTGCCTGTTCCAGCTTTTCTTCTATAGTCAGCACCTTTGCCGCTTTTTTCCCTCTCGCCATATCACACCTCCCGGCCTTCCAGAGCTTTCAGCTCCTTCACCACACTCATCAGCAAATCCACCGCCTCTTCAAGCTGTGCAACGGCTTCTTCGCCGCTTTCAATCGGGTCTGGCAAATCTTCATAATCCACAATGGAATCATCACGAATCAGGCCCAGGTCAAGGCTGTTGCCCTTTTCCGCAATCTGCTCACGGGTGAAAATACTAAAGCGTTCATCCTCTACCGCATGGCGGTCAGCAGCTTCATAGGCTGCCTCAAATGCTGCAAAAAATTGAGCTGCTTGTTGCTGGTAGGAAAGGTAAAGTCATCACGGGTCGCACGCTCACCGCCTTTCTTCGTTCCAAAAGGCGGGTTCGTCAGCACCACATCATAGCCCTTCATGCTCTTGCCTAGATTGGACAGGGTATCGCCCAGCGTAATATCTCCTTCGATGTCATGCAGCATAGCGTTCATCGAGGCCAGACGGTGAGTATCATTTACCAGCTCTGTACCCGTAAATGCTTTCTCACGCTCAAATTTTGCAGTATCCGCATCAAGGTCAAAGAAGTCATCGGTCTGAGAAGCAACATACTGATGAGCGGCAATCATGAAGCCAAACGTTCCACAAGCAGGGTCGTTGCAGCGTTCGCCAGCCTGCGGTTTAACCAGTCGGGTCATAACATCAATCAGAACACGGGGCGTAAAATACTGCCCTGCTCCAGATTTTTTCTCGTTAGCGTTCTTTTCCAGCAAACCTTCATACAGGTTTCCCAGACCCTCTTCGCGGGCAGAAAACCAATCCAGGCCGTCTATGGTCATAATGATTTTTTCAAGGTTCTTCGGCTCGTCAATGTTAGTAGCTGCACCTTGATAGATTTCACGGACACGGCCTGTGCAGTTTTCGCCCAGATGATTCAACAGCTCTTTATAGAATTTTTTCAATTCAATGCCGCTTTTTGCGGCCAGCTTATCCCAGCGGTAGGCTTCAGGAATCTGACTTTCCGTACCAGTCTCTTTTGCCATTTTCAGGAACAGAATATAGGTCAGTTCAGTAACGTACTGGTGATAGGTGATACCATCGTCACGAAGAACATTACAGAGGTTCCAGAGCTTTGATACGATTTCCTGTGTAGTCATGCGGTTTTTCCTCCATCATCATACAGGTACTCGTTGAGTTCCAGAATGATGCTTTCCAGTTTGTTTCCAAATACTTTATTTATCTTTGTAAAGCCGCCCTGTGCCTTAAAGCGTCCATCTTCATCGAAAACAGACATATTTAACACAGATTCTTCCATCAGGTATTTTTCCATTCTGACAATCCAGTTGAGTTCCTGCCTGGAAAATTTATGTGCTTTTTTCAGTTTGTCAACCGCCATTCTGATTCTGGCCTCATGGGAAATCAGATTAGAACCGATAACATAACGGCGAATCAGGCTAATAATATCGGCTGTGATTTCCTCATTGGTCATCTGAGAGATGGCTGTGTTGAGCTGCTGAGTGGTAAATCCTTCTCTGTCCAGCAGCAGACGCAGAGATTTCAGGCTTTCACGGGTCAGCTCTTTCGGTCTGGTACAAACGATGTTCAGAGCTGCAATCTCATTTAAATTAGTCTTGACATAGGTTGCAAATGCGTCCAGATAATCTTCAGGCTTACTGCCGTTACCGTAGCCTCTGGTATGCTCCAGAAGTTCATCTTCTTCATCGGAGATAACAACAGGGCAGCCTCCGTTTGACTTGGTCTGCCCCAGCATCTTGAACATATCAGAATAAGCCAGCAGACGTTTTTTGGCGTCCTCTGGTTTGCAGTGCTGAATATCAATAATAAACTGGGTGGGGTCTTGTCCACCCGTCATACTGATAAAATGCTCCATGGTTTTGCTGTCCATGCTGCGCTTTTTACGCTGCAGCTTGGCAACTATCTGGTTAATCTGACGCTGTACCTGCTTTTCATCCTCCATCACTTCCAGGCCATCCAGCAACTCCGTAAAGGTCGTGGTCGGATTGACAACAACAGGTTTCATGGTGTTGACAGCTTCCAGCGAATCATAAACGCCTACAGGGTCATATATCTCAAAATGGGTCTTATGAATTTCAGGGCAAAGTCTGGTAGCTCGTCCCAACATCTGTTCAAACAGAATACGGGATTTCACTCGTCGCATAAATACCAGCGTTGTAATTTCAGGTACATCAATACCTGTGGTGAGTAAATCAACTGTAACGGCAATGCTTGGAAAGCGTTCATTCTTGAAGCGTTTGATAAC
>JBNMJJ010000165.1:0-5639 GCA_050873745.1 Lachnospiraceae bacterium
AAATCAATGCCGGATTCCGCAGCGCTACCGCTGTAAAATACTTTTATTACCCCATTTTCATAAAGCGAGAAATTCGTTCTGTACCCGAATTCCATTTCCGGGAAAATATGAACCACATTGGTTCCGTCATAGCCATATAAATCATAATTCCGAGGGGAAAAAGAGAGATTTGATACACCCTTTTCTCCGCCTGCAATAATAAGCTCCATTATCCCGTTTCCGTCTATATCATAAAATGCGTAAAAAATATCCTGCTTATGGTTACGGATTTCAAGACCAATATGCTCTCCAAAACTGCTGTCATAGGTATCCGACTCCAAAAGATTAGTGTAAAAATCATTTTGAACCATATCACTATATTCTGCTAAAACAGAGTCATAAATATCTATTTTATCCGATGCTGATTCTTGCGTATCTGTTACATCATTCTTATTTTTTATATCTTCATTTTGGTTTCCTTCTTTTGTTTCTGAATCCCCACTTTCAACCGCCTGCATATTACTTTCCTGCTGATTTACAACGGTTCCCCCTCCATTGGTGGTTTCACTTTCTTTTCCTTGTCCACAGGCAACAATATTCAAAGCTGTTAGAAAAACACATACCAATATAGTTATCTTTTTGTGTCTGTACATCTATCCCTCCCAGTAAACATTACTAATATTTTTTGTTGAATTACATAATTTATTATTTTAGCACATACACATACACTATTCCATTAAAATTTTCTTAATCTCCTTTTCCCCTGTTTCCTTCAATCATCATCTTCCTTGCCTGTTCCCTCAACATTCCCATTTGTACATAATTTCTTCCCAGCTAAAGGCGCACTTACTCACCCCCACAAGCGGGCGGTGATACTGCCTGACAGCAGCCGTGCGCCCTCTGGAAATGGGTTCCCGCTGGGCGTCCCTTTCCTGCCCAGTATGGGACAGGTCAGCAGACATCAATGGATTGGCCGTTGCCGATGTGTTATAATTGGTTTCAGTCTAGTTGCAAATCGAAATTTTGAAAGGACGGGCAGTATGGGCAAAAAGCTGTCAGAAATGACACTTGAAGAATTATGGATGCTCTTTCCTATCAGATTGACGGAGCATAATAGTGAATGGGAAAAGCAATATGAGGAAATGAGAGCATATTTAGAGAAGCAATTATCATCCTGTCATATTGTTCGTATCAGTCATATTGGAAGTACAGCCATAAAGTACATTTGGGCAAAACCTATTGTTGATATTCTCATTGAAATTGCCCCAAATGAAAAAATAACTGTAGTCGCTAAAAAGATAGAAAACAGTGGCTTTACAAAAATGTCGGAGTCAGATGGACGAGTTTCCTTCAATAGCGGATACACAGAGAGCGGATTTGCCAAAAAAGTATATCATTTACACCTTCGCTATGGGGGAGATAATGACGAGTTGTATTTTCGGGACTATCTGAATGACAGCCCTGACATAGCGGAAGAATACCAGCAGTTGAAAGTTGGTTTATGGCATAAATACGAACATGACCGCGACGCATATACCGAAGCTAAAACTGAATTTGTTAAAAAGTATACTATAGAAGCAAAAATGCTATACTCTAACCGGTATTAACCTCCTCCTGTTTATTGATAAAAGCAACCAGCGTCCCACACCAAAAACCGCCCTTATACCAACGCTTCCCTCCGCAAAAAAGAGCGGCTCACGCCGCTCCCATCAGCTTCATTATCCAGTAAATCAGTCCCAGTACCCAACTGGAAAATATTCCATACAAAATCACCGGTCCTGCAATGGTGAAAATTTTGGAGCCTGTACCAAAGACCTGGCCCTCTTTTTTAAACTCAATGGCAGTAGCCGCTACCGAGTTGGCAAAGCCGGTAATGGGCACAAGGGCCCCTGCTCCGCCCCATTTTACTATCTTTGCATACAGGTGAAGAGCCGTCAATACTACCGACAACAGAATCAAAAGCAGAGAACACCAGCTTGCCGCAAGCTGCTTTTCCATACCCAGCCCGTCTGTACAGTAGTTCAAAATAGCCTGTCCTATACAGCAGATTATTCCGCCGCACACGAAGGCATTAAACATCTGCATCCCCAGATTATGGGTAGGTGTCATCTCCTTTACATATTCCTGATATTGCTGCTTTTCCTGTTCCGAAACAGATTGTTTTCCGGACTGATTATTCTGCGCCTTTTGCCCTTTTTGGGAGTTACTTTTCTTATTTTCCGCCATTTTTCCTCCATTCCGAAGTGTTTTCCACCTAAAGAACCCACACGAATCACTTCGTCTCTTTTCTTCTATTATTCCAGAATCTACTTCCGATTATTCCTGCTTTTTCCTCTTTAAATCGCTCACAGACTCTGCAATCACCGCCCATGTCTACATTTGCAGTATTACCGCATAATAGAGAAAAGACCCCAGCGTTTTTCCCAGGGCAACGGAAAGAATGACGATTCCTGCTCCTTTTCCCAGGCTGATTCGTCGTTCAAATATGGGAATCGTATTCAGCATTTCTGCAATAGCGATGGCAAAACATCCTACAAACATTCCCGCAAATATGCCAAAAACGATAAGTATCAGACTTCCCCAGGTCATTTTTTCCAAAAAAGGAAGGCTTGCGGCTCCGGGAAGGGGCAACCGCCCGAATTTGCCAAAAACAGTGGAAAGCCCTTTTGAATATATACTGAAAATACAGCCCAGAATAGCCCCTGCTACAATCGCATTTTCATATTTTATAATATGGGCTGCTGTATGGGTCTTGTCCGCAAACCGGGGAACCAGCCCCACCGACACGAAGACCGTAAATATCCCGCCAGAGGACAGCAGGCCGAAGCCGAAGGCAGAAATAATCATGAAAATTAGTTTAAGGTACATCAATCGTTTTTTCCTCCCGATTAGCCATTTCCACTAAAGAAGTATTAATGTCATCCGCATACACCCGCATCTCCACCTCCACCGGACTGGGGTCGGCAGTCAGCCGCCGCTTTCCGATATGATTGTAGAAAATCATGATTCCCACGGCCAGTCCCACAGAATAGGATGCCTCCAAAGCAGTATAGCCATTTCCCGGCTGTCCCGTAATTAACTCATGAATCTGTTCAAAAAGCTCCGTAATATTAATATCGTTATGGTAGGCCATAATGGCATACATGGTTCCAAAAAAACACAGCAGGGAAACTACCGACACCTTCATCCAGGTTATCCACTCCGGACTGTGCTTCGCCTTAACCTGCTCCACAATGGTTTCCGTAGCTCCCACAATATCCACCGTGCAGCCAGGGCAGGTTTTGTAAATCAGCTCCGTTACCTTCAGTACACCGATTACGCAGCGTCCCTGTTCCTGCGGCTGAAACACATGCACCTGCAAAGGTTTCAGTTTATTGGTAATATGAACATCCTGGCAGTAAAGCTTTCCCAAATCCCCAATCTGAATCGTACTCCGGGCAATTTTCACTTTTGTATCCATTTTTAAATAGACTACGGTATCTGACATGACAAACTCCTTTTCACTCCAGGCTTTTACGCATCCGGCAAAGAATTTTTTTCTCCGTCCTGGACACCTGTACCTGACTTATCCCTAATATTTTTGCCACTTGTACCTGTGTCATATTCTCAAAATAACGCATTCTTATCAAATTTCTTTCTGAATCCCCCAGGCTTTGCAGTAATTGCTCCAGTAAAAGGTGATTTATCAGCTCCTCCTTTTCCTTATCCTCTGCGGCTCCGGAAAAATTGACCTTTCTTTCTCCGGTACTGCCTGCTTCTGTCCCCAGCCCGTTTCTGCCGCCTGCCACTACCTGGTCCACCAGATAAATTTCACTGCCGTCAGACTGGTACACCGATTTATAAAGGGATTCCACATGAATGTTGGCCTCCATAGCCATGACGATTTCCTCACGGCTTAAGCCTGTCTTTTGCTCCAGCTCCTCAATGGTCACATCCCGTCCCTGCTCCCTCTTTTGCTGCTCCACTACCCGATTTATTTTCCATCCGTTTTCCTTCAGGCTTCTGCTTACCTTTACCAGTCCGTCATCCCTTAAAAAACGTTTAATTTCTCCGCTAATCAGGGGCACTGCATAGGTGGAAAATTTTACCTGAAAAGAAAGGTCAAACTTGTCAATCGCCTTCATCAGTCCTATGGTTCCAATCTGAAACAAATCCTCTGCCTCCACTCCGCGCCCCAGAAAGCGTTTCACGATGTGGTGTACCAGTCCCAGATTTTTTTCAATCAGTACTTCTCTTGCCTCTTTATCTCCTGCCTGTAACCGCTCAATCAGTACTGTGATTTCCTCCATTTTTCCTCTTTTCCTTTCGGCTCACAGTTCAAACCATGCACTGGTTCCCAGCTTTTTTTTCATCAGTACACAGGTTCCTGAGCCGGGCTGAGATACCACCTCCAGCTCGTCCATAAAGGCTTCCATAAAAGAAAAACCCATTCCGGAACGGTCCTGCTCCGGCTTGGTAGTAAAAAGAGGCTCCATAGCCCGGTCGATGTCCTCAATGCCCTTTCCCTTATCCTCCACCTCTACCTCCAGCAAATCCTGCCGAAGCCTGCACCTTATGTAAACACTGCCGCCCTCTTCCTCATATCCGTGGATGATGGCATTGGTTACTGCTTCGGAAACCGCCGTTTTTACGTCCGCCATTTCTTCCAGTGTGGGGTTTAATGGAGTGATAAAGGAGGCTACTGCAATTCTGGCCAGGCTCTCATTTTCCGACCTTGCCTCAAAGGTAAGCTGCATCCAGTTTTCTGTTTTTTGTCTGCTCTTCGTTTCCATATATTAATTCCTTCTCCCTTCCTGCTCTATTTGCTATTCGTTCATCCAGACTACATATCTTTGCAGTCCGGACAGAAGTAAAATTCTTTTCACCTGACTTTTAGCGTTTACAATGTAGACTTGTCCGCCAAATACTCTTACCTTTTTATAGCGTCCGGCAATGATTCCTATTCCGGAACTGTCCATAAAATCCGTATCCTCAAAATCGAATACAATGTGATTTACCTTGTCCTGACAGATAAAGCGGTCCGCATTGCGGCTGATTAATTCTGCATTGTGATGGTCGATTTCCTGGGGCATCTTAATGCAAAGATAGTCTTTAATTACTTTGTACTGCTGTTCCTGCTTCATATTTTCCTCCTTTTGGATATTTTTAGACAAAAAAAGAGAGCCGGATATTTCCTGAGGATATTCCCTTAAGAAGTATCCGGCTCTCTTTGGTAGCTTATTGATTATTATTTTCCGTTAATTCATTGATATAGGACTTGGAACGGTTGGCTCTCTCTGTTCCCGGGAAAAGCTCAATAATTTTTTCATAAACCTGAATCGCCTCCACGTCTTTTTCCAGCTTCCGGTAGGAATTTGCCAGATTGAAATAAGCATCTACGTTTTCGCTGTTATAAGTGACCGCACGGGTCAACTCTTCAATAGCCGTCTCGTAGTCTCCGCTCTGGTAAGCCGACTGCCCTTTTCGATAATACTCCTTCCCTAACTGCGTTCCTACATCCTGAAGGAGCAGCTCATACAGAGCGCTGAAGGATTTTGAGGATTCCTCCGTTATGGATTCAGGATTAATCTTCTCCAGATATTCACTAATCTTATTAATCTCCATGGGCGTTTCGATATAAATTCTTACTGCTTGGAGCAGATTGTCCACATCTTCCAAAG
>JBNMJJ010000166.1:0-5634 GCA_050873745.1 Lachnospiraceae bacterium
ATTTAAAGGAGACCATTTTTCCATCATCTACTTTGCCCAGTGCAAAAGCTCCTTCTCCTATGCTGGTAATATTCTGACCGCTCAAATCCTGCGAACCCAGGCTGGTACAATCGTAGAATGCCAGCTTCTTAATTTCTATGGGACTGGTGGAGTCAAAAGCTATGGAGGCCAACTGTGCATTGTAAGCAAAGGCGCCTTCTCCTATAGAGTTAATGGAATAAGGGAAGGTTACATTAGTCAGCCTTGTGCCATAAAAGGCTTCTGTACCAATCTTTTCGTTAGCTGTAGTAAAATTCACCTGCTGCAGCCGGGATTCCTTAAAGGCATAATTTCCCACATCTTTTACGTTGGTGAGAGTAATGCTCTCAACGTAGGATTTAGCAAATGCACTGTCACCAATATACAGCAAACTATTGGGCAGAGTCAAAGTAGTCGCATTAGTAACACCCTCAAAGGCTTTATCTGCTATACCAATCAAATCAAAACTGTTGTTTAATACGGAGTAAACGAAGCCATTGGCATCCTTACGATAACCAGCAGGAACATCCTGATTTCCAGTAGCCCGAAGAATATAGATTACATCTACGCCGCCATCCACGCCAGCCTTAGGTTTTTCTGCTTCAACAACGGTATAGTTAGGAGTATAGGTATAGGTAGTTGTTGTGCCGTTCGTACTGGATACCACCTGTCCCGTAAAGGTCTGGCTTTTACCGCCTTCCCAACTTCCAGTATATTCAGCATAATAAGCTCCACGCTTACTCGCATCAATCTCGCTTGTGGTAGCAGTAACTTTCGAAGGATTACCATTTCCATCACTTAACTGTTTCCATTTAGTAGGAAAAAAATAAGCAAAGCGCGCTCCCTCTTCGCTGTTAAGGTCAGAGTAGTTAAGTTCTTTCTGTGTAGTTGTATTGAATACGTCAGTATAATCTTTCTGCAGTACATTTATATACTCACCGCTGCTGATTGTTCCAGGAAGTTCCAGATTGGTCACCGAATACAGGTTATTGTATTTATTCAAAACCGCACCCTGGGGACTGGTCAGCGTATAATAATCGAACTGCTTCTCATAACGCCAGATATTTCCATCAATCTGCCTGAGTGTATAAAAATCCGTAGTGCCTGCATCTTTCTGACTCAAGTCGATTTTCTGTCCTCTTATTGTATTTATATTATTATCCACAGTAGTAGCATAAGTAAGAGGATTAGCCGGTGTCGCCCCGCCTGTTCCTCCGCCGCCTCCTGCATTCGGGTCTGCTGCCGCCGCATCCGGAAAAGGTATTGCCGCTACAATAATTGCAGAAATCAAAAACAGAGCACCGAGAGTTCTCCGTACCGACTTACGCAATCTGTAGTTTTTCTTTCCCTGAGTATGACTCTTGCTAGTCTTCGTTGGTGTTTTTTTGCTCATCGCAATCTTCTCCTTTGCAAACTTTTAGTTCACTTTTTTTGCCACTACGACAAATCTTCCGTCCTCTTCTGCATGGTCACAGGTGGACAGGGTAATCAATTTGTCGCCATAGGTGGCTGTTACTCCTGTATCGTAAAGAGAGATATTGGCCATTTCCCTCATGGTGGAATCAAACTGTTCCGGTGTGGCCGCTTCAAAAAACTGATAATACTTGAAAACGATTTCATCTTCGTTATAGACCCGGGACCGGAAAACATACATTACTTCATAGGTTCCTTCTTCATAAATGGTATCAAACTGTATGTATTTGTGATTCTCATAGTATTTTTTACTGCTGTAAAGGTCCAGCTTTCCAAACATTTTCCCGGATTTCATATGGTGTCCATAGATAATCATATTCGTTCCGGGATTCGTGATATTACAGTCTTTGTCCAAAAAAATAGAACCGTTCTTGTCATATTCCTGAGTGTAATTATGGTCTAAATAATACTCATTATTTACCGTCTGCATTACAGGGTAATCTATATTAGTATCGTCAATCTTGAGCCATCCGATTAGACTTTTATTCTGGGAATATAATTTTTTATACTGTTCCAGAACCACCAGTTCCTTTTTTTCCTCATTGGTGTAGTTAATCTTCACTTTCCCGCCGCCCGTTTCTGCCGCTTCTGCCTTTAAAGCGGCCAGACGCTCGTACTGTGCAGTGTTCTTCTCATACAAATAGTAATAAAAGGCCACATAGCCCAGGCAAAAAACGGCCACCAGCGAACAGAGGGCCACCATGCGCCTTCGCTTTCGCTCCTGCTGCATGATTTCATACCGAATCTGCTTCTGCATATCAGCATCATAATCTTCCAGCTTTTTGGGTGTCTTTTCCTTTTTTCCCTTATTCAGTTTAACACTTGATTTCTTCTTTATCTGAGGCTTCTTTGGCTTCTTCCTCGCCGAATTCTTCCGCTTGGGAGCATTGCTTTTACGATACCTTTCTTCAAGTTCATCGATAAAGTCATCTCCCAACAGGGTTTCAAACTTCATCTTCCCCTGCCGAAGCACTTCCATCAAACGTTCTCTTCCCGGCCCATCCAGCATCTCATATTTCTGCTCAACCGTCTGAATCTTCTGCTGGTCTCTGAGAGCTGCCTGATAATCCTTTGCCGTACGAAAAGAGCGGCCTCTTACATTATAATCTTTGTCAGCCACAGCAATACAACTCCATTATCAATATGCACTTAATAACATTTTACAATATATTGAAATTAATGCAAGTGTTTTGTCAACATATGGCGAAATTTCTTTTATTTATTTTTAAGTATATAGTGCAAAAATATTTTTTCACTTTCAGAACCCAGACAAACCGTACCACATACAATACATCATAACCAAAAAACATTGGAGGATTTACAATGAGTGATTTAACAGCAACAGGCTGCTCTTCCTGCAGCAACAACAACAGCAACAACGGATGCGGAAGCTGGATTTGGATTTTAATCCTGTTATTCTTCTGCGGCGGATGCAATGGCGGAAACTCCATTTTAGGCGGAAATGGCTGTGGAAACGGCTGCGACAACAACGGCAATAGCTGCGAATGGTTGATTATTCTTCTCGTTCTGTTTAGCTGCTGCGGAAACGGAAACGGCATCTGCGGAGGCGGAAACAACTCCTGCGGTTGCGGCTGCTAATTTCCCTGCTCTTTAGAGCTGCTCTCGGAGGACACCGGGCTATCCCGGTGTCTTCCTTTACTTAAACACTCTGCTCATGTGGAGAAGCCTCCTTCATGGGCAATCTCTTTTTTTCGCATATATCCAATCCTTCATCATAGGATTAATCATAACCTTTGCTTCGGGAGTCTGTAATGGAAAAGTGCTCTGATAACGGGCAGTTGGCAGAAGCCATCATCGCCTTTGATACTCTATATACCACCAACCATATGCAGATGCTTAAGCTGCTTTTCCCCTATCTGGATATGGAAAATCAGCATAAACTTGCGGTTTATATCAAATGGCAGGAGCTGCAATATACCTTGAATTTCATCGGCGGCTATGCCAATCCCTGCCGTAAAACCAATAGCTACGGCAAAAAAGAACTGGATATTTCCACTCTGCTCCCTCTGCTTTCTCCTTACTGCAGCGAAACAGAAAAAGCCCTTCTCTCTCAGTTTGGTCAAATGCAGAGCTGATGCACACCTATCAGGATATGCTCCAGTATCTGCCTATGATTCAGGAAATGATGGCAGCCTTCACCCCGCCCGGTGACAGCAGCCATTCAGGAATGCCGCCTTTTGGGGGTAAAAATCCACAGGGCGACAACGGCATGATGGATATGCTGAAAAATATGCTGACCCCCGAGCAGCAAAGTATGTTCTCTCTGTTTATGGAAGGAGGAATCCCATGACAACAAATACGGAATGGATGCAGGACGATGCCCTGAAAGGCATTCCCCTGCCCAAGCTGGAATTTTTACAACAGATGCTTTTTGAAAGCAAAAAACATTCCGGAAAAGAGCTTTTTCCTTTTTTTATGTCCTTAGCTGCCAAAAGCCGCTCCCAAAACATCCAGTTTTCCCAGGAAGAGCTGGATACCATTATCCCCGTTTTGCAAAAGTATGCTTCTGAGGATGAGCTGAAAAAAATGAATCATGCCATTAATATGTTCAAACGCCGCCAGGCCTGATTCTCTGTTCCTTCACAAAAAAAGCTGCCCACTGACCGGATTTTCCGGCCAGGCGGCAGCCTCTTTTTTTGCACCTTTGTGGATTTTCCTTTTATTGTTCCCTCATTTGTTTATTCTACCGTAACCACCTTGGCCAGGTTTCTGGGCTTATCAACATCCAGTCCTCTGTCCAATGAAACATAGTAGGCAATAAGCTGCAAAGCCACGGAGGCAGGCATAACCATAAACTCATCAGCCATTACCGGCAGATGAAATTTTCTGTACCAGCCATCCTCTCCTGTTTCCTCTTTGCCTTTTATCAGTAAGATGACCTTAGCCCCTCTGGACTGCACCTCTTTAATATTGGAAAGTTCTTTACTTTTCAGCTTATCCTGGGTCACCAGAGCAACCACAGGCGTTTCTTCCGTAATCAAGGCAATGGTTCCATGCTTCAGTTCACCGGAGGCATATGCCTCCGAATGGATATAGGATACCTCCTTCAATTTCAAAGAGCCTTCCAGCAAAATGGAATAATCCATTCCTCTTCCAATCATAAAAACATCCCTGGCATTCAGCATACTGTCCGCAAGACGGTGTATTTCCTCTTTTCGGGTGAAAAGCTCTTCAATTACCTCAGGCACCCGGCAAAGCTCCTTCATATACTCTTCAAGCTGGCTTTCGCTCCAGATTCCCCTGGCCATTGCCATTCTGGCCGTAAGCAGGTATAAAACCGCCAGTTGGGTAGTATAAGCCTTTGTACTGGCTACCGCTATTTCAGGCCCGGCTAAGGTGTAGAGAATGTATTCCCCGGTTCTGGCTATGGAAGAGCCTTTTACGTTCACGATGGCAATACTGGGAGAGCCGCAGTTTTTGGCAAATTTAAGGGCTTCCAGGGTATCGATGGTTTCTCCTGACTGGGATATGGCAATGATGAGAGTTTCCCGGTCCACCACCGGTGAGTTATACATAAACTCCGAAGCCATTACCACATCTACATGGATGCCGATAATTGACTGAATCAGGCTTTTTCCCACCAAACCTGCATGAAGAGCCGTTCCGCAGGCGATTACGCAAATTCTTTTGCAATCCGCTAAAATCCGGTCGCTAAGTCCCTCTTTACTAAAATCCGGCTTGCCCTCTTTCATCTTGGACAGGATAGTCTCCCTTATCACTTCCGGCTGCTCCATAATTTCTTTTTCCATATAGAAGGGATAGCCTCCCTTATCGCTGCCGCTTATCTTCCAGTCTACGGTCTGCCATTGAATATCCGCTTTTTCCCCGGACAAATCATATAATTCGATTCCTTCCTTTCCTAAACAGGCAATATGAAATTCCGGCACCACAAAATACCGGTCAGTAAGGGAGCCAATAGCCGCCAAATCGGAAGAGAGAATAACTCCGTCCAAAAGGCTGGCGGCAATAATGGGGCTGATGCTTCGAACCGCAAAAATTTTCCCCGGAATATCCTCGAACATGATTGCCAGGCCAAAGGTTCCCTTTAATTTCAAAACCGCCTTACGAATGGCAGCATAAGGGTCTCCCTCATAAACATGGTCGATGACCGCAGCAGCCACC
>JBNMJJ010000167.1:0-5624 GCA_050873745.1 Lachnospiraceae bacterium
ATTTTCCACCATATCCAAAAAAGCCACCACAAGCTCGCTGTCCTCTACGGTGATGATGCCGTCCAGGTTCTTTTGTATGTAGGGAAAAATTGTGCTTCCCGGAGTCTTTACCGCCGTTCCGTCGGCAATGGTATTTACCGTGGGCAAGGTGGTTACTTTACCCTGCTTCAAAGATTCTTCCATGCAGTTTGCACCGGCAGGCTCTACACCAATCACTTTAATTTTAGAATTTAAAAGCTTTGCCAGAGTAGACACCCCTGTAGCCAGACCGCCTCCCCCTATAGGGCAGAGAATATAATCCACCAATGGAAGCTCCTTCACAATTTCCATGGCGATGGTTCCCTGTCCCGTTGCCACCGCCTCATCATCAAAGGGGTGAATAAAGGTATATCCGTTTTTCTCAGCCAGTTCATAAGCATGGGCACATGCCTCATCATAGACGTCCCCAACAAGAACCACCTGGGCGCCGTAGCTTTTAGTACGGTTCACCTTCATCAGAGGGGTGGTGGTGGGCATAACGATTGTGGCCTGCACGCCATAGCATTTTGCTGCATAAGCCACTCCCTGAGCATGATTTCCTGCAGAGGCGGTGATGATTCCCCTCTCCCTTTCCTCCTGAGAAAGCGTGCTCACCTTATAATATGCCCCGCGTACCTTGTATGCCCCTGTAAACTGCATATTTTCCGGTTTCAAATAGACCCGGTTTCCTGTGGTGTCGCTAAAGTAATCGCTGTAAACCAGCTTCGTTTCCAGAGTTACCTTTTTTACCACCTCTGTGGCTTCTTCAAATCTTTCCAGAGTAAGCATCTTTTTCCCGCCTTTCGCTGTTTAAGCATCTTCAGTTGAACCGGATACATCAAATAACGCATCTACAAATTCATCTGAATTAAATTTCTGCAAATCCTCAATGGATTCTCCAACTCCGATATATTTTACGGGTATTCCCAATTCCGACTGAATGGCTATGGCAATTCCGCCCTTGGCTGTTCCGTCCATCTTCGTAAGCACGATTCCCGTAAGGTCGGCCACTGCACCAAACTCCCGGGCCTGGTTTAAGGCGTTTTGTCCTGTGGTAGCGTCCAATACCACAAGATTTTCCCGGTGAGCATCAGGAAACTCCCTGTCGATGATGCGGTTCATCTTTTTCAGCTCTTCCATCAGATTTTTTTTGTTGTGCAGTCTTCCCGCCGTATCACAGAGCAATACGTCCACTTTTCTGGCCTTTGCCGCACTTACTGCATCATAAATCACGCTGGCAGGGTCCCCTCCTTCGGTTCCTCCAATCATGTCTACTCCTGCCCGATGGCTCCATTCCTCAAGCTGCTCTCCCGCCGCTGCACGAAAGGTATCTGCTGCGGCAATCAAAACCTTTTTTCCCTGGCCCTTTAATTTGGCAGCCAGCTTTCCCACAGTGGTGGTTTTTCCCACTCCGTTTACTCCGATAATCATTACGATAGACTGCTCTTTTTCAAAGGCATAAGCGGTTTCCTCCACACGCATCTGCTCCTTTATTGTCTTAATCAACAGTTCCTTGCACTGGGAGGGCTGAGTCAGCAGATTTTCTCTAATCTGTACCCTCAGCTTGTCCAGAATTGCCTGGGTGGCATTAATGCCAATATCCCCCATAATCAGAATTTCTTCCAGCTCCTCATAGAATTCCTCATCTATACAGGAAGCATCATAAAAAACCGCATCTATGCTTCTTACAATATTATCTCTGGTTTTGGTAAGACCTTTTTTCAGCCTGCCAAAAAATCCTTCTTTTTCCATTCCATCCTCCATAACTTCATAGGGAAACCTATTTATCCAGTTCCCCGTCAATCAGATTGACGCTGACCAGAGTGGACACTCCTTTTTCCTGCATGGTAATTCCATACAGCCGGTCCGCCCTCTCCATGGTTCCTCTCCTGTGTGTAATCACGATAAACTGTGTATGTTTAGTCAGCTTATGTAAATACCTGGCGTATCTTGCCACGTTGTTTTCATCCAAAGCGGCTTCAATCTCATCCAGAAGGCAGAAGGGCGAAGGCTTCAGATTCTGAATGGCAAACAAAAGGGCGATTGCCGTCAACGCCTTTTCTCCACCGGACAACTGCATCATATTCTGCAGCTTCTTTCCCGGAGGCTGGGCGATGATACGGATTCCCGCCTCCAGAATATCCTCATCCTCCATCAGCTCCAAAGTTCCCTTTCCGCCGCCAAAGAGCTCTTTAAACACCTTGTCAAACTGGGTCGAAATCTGGCTAAACTTTTCTTTAAACTGTTTCCGCATAGCCGTATCCAACTCTTCCACAATTCCCTGAAGGGTTTTTTCCGCCTCCACCAAATCATCGTGCTGGGTTTTTAAAAAGCTGTACCGCTCCATCAGGTTTTTATAGTCCTCGATGGCATTTACATTAACGTCGCCCAATTTTCTGATGGCATCCTTTAAAGCGCCAATACCTCGCTTCATTACCGTCAAATCCGTCAGACTTTCATCCCGCATGGCCGCTGCATCATGAAGGGTAATCTCATACTCGTTCCACATATAATCAATCTGGCTCTGTATGGCCTCCTGATGCCGCTCCTTCTGGCTGCCCAGACGGTAGACCTCTTTATCCAGAGCGGTAATCTTCGCCGCCATTTCCTCTCTGGTGGCAAAAAAGTTCTTCTGCTTCTGACCAAGCCCTTCCTTTTCGGAAAGCATATCCTTTAACCGACCCTCTTCATCCGTCTGGGAGGTGTGGGAAGCCATAATGGTCTCATTAATCTGGGCAATAGACTGATTTTTGCTTATAATTTCTGTTTCCCCGGTTTCTATGGCCTGGATAATCTCCTGCAGCTCTGTACGGAATTTTTCCACTTCATCCATTACACGATTCAAGTTTTGCTGTTCAAAGCCCCTTCGCTGGAGAATCTTTTCCACTTCCACTTCCTGTTCAGATACAGCAGAAAGCTGTTTGGATTCCTGCTTACGCAGCTCCTCCAGCCTGCGTTGAAACTCTCCTATCTGGCCTTCCACATTTTTCTCCAGAAGCTGGGAGTTTTCCAGTTCCTTAAGAATCTGCTGCTTATTCTGAGAAATCTCCCCAATCTGCTGTTCAATGTCCGAAACCTCTTCCATAAGGGAGCCTGCCCCGCTTAAAGTTTCTTCCTGCTTTTTTCTTGCCGCCATAACGTTTAGCCTGGCGGTGTTCTGATGAATAAATTCTTCCTGTAAATCCGCCTTAGTCTGCTCCAATTCCAGCCTGTACTTATTTCGTTTCTCTTTGGTGGCCTCTATATCGTTTAAAAGCTGGTCAATATCCTTCAGATACTGCTTCACCTTCCGGTTAAGCTCTTCCATCTCCCGTCGTCTTCCCAAAAGATTGCTGCTGTTTTTAAAAGCACCGCCGCTGATTGCACCGCCGGGCACCAAAAGCTCGCCCTCCAGGGTTACCATTCGGATTCCATAAGCATATTTACGGGCAATTTTTACGGCATTATCGATATGGTCTACCACCACGATTCTGCCCAGCAGCGTTTTTGCTACGCTGATATATTTGGCGTCAATCTGTACCAGTTCATTGGCGATTCCCACAACGCCCTTTTCTTTCAGCACCTGGGACATTTTAAATTCCTGGGGATTACGAATACTGGTAAGGGGAAGGAAGGTGGCCCGTCCCGCCTTGTGAGACTTTAAAAAGCCAATCATTTTTTTAGCCGTATCTTCATCCTCGGTAACAATATTCTGGATATTTCCTCCAAGGGCAGTTTCAATGGCTGTCTCGTATTTTTTCTCTACCTTAATAATATCGGCAACCACGCCAATAATGCCTTTCTCTTCCCCCTTAAGCTCCATTACCCGCTTAACGCTTCCGCCGTAGCCGTCGTATCGTTCGGTCAGATTGGAAAGGGCATCCAGCCTGGATTTTTCCTGATGATAAAGAACCTCAGTGTCCCGAAGTGTCTTATCCTGCCCGGATAATTCCTCCCGGATTTCCTCCAGCTCTTCTTCCTTTTTGGTCTGCGCCTGATTCAAAGCCGTTATTTTGCCCTGAACAGCCTCAAACTCCTTTTCCAGCTCCTGAATAAGATGTTCCTGCTTTGCCTCATCCGACTTGACGGAAACCAGTCTGGAGGTAAGTTCTGCTCTGCGAATCTGCACCTGCTCCAGCATGGTATCGTATCTTTCCATCTGGGATTTAATGGTTGCTCTTTCGTTGAGGGCAGTAATTATGGTATTCTTCCCGGCCTCTATATTACTGTTAATGGTTTCAATCTGTGCCTGCAGCAAAGCAAGCTGTCCGCCGGCATCTTCCTTGCGCTTTCCGGCCTGCAAGGCATCCGCATCAATCGCCGCCTTAATCTTCTGGATTTCCTGAAGTTCCTCTTCTTTCTGGGTAAGGGCGGACTGTACCTGGCTTTTCCGGCTTTTCAAATGCTCCTCGTTGGATTTGACAAAATGAATCTGCTCCTGTAAAACCTTGATTTCCCCCTCCAGCTTACCCCGCAGCATACTGGTGTCGGTGAGAATTGTTCTGGTACGCTCAATCTCTTCCTCTAAAACCTCTATTTTCCCCTGAACCTGGTCGTACTCCTCTTTTACGCCTTCATAAGCCCTATTGGCGTTTTCCAGGTCATCAGAGGCAATCTGCAAATCCCCTTCTGTCTTTTCCAGTTGCTCCCGGATACGGAGATTCTCCAAAAGGAACATGTTCACATCCAGAGTTTTCAGTTCTTCTTTTTTCTTTAAATAGATTTTCGCTTTTTCCGACTGCCTTTCCAGGGGACCTGTCTGCTTTTCCAGCTCTGATAAAATATCACTCACACGAACCAGATTCTGCTTTTCATCCTCCAGCTTTTTCTGGGCCGCCGCTTTACGCCGTTTGAATTTCACTATACCCGCCGCTTCATCGAAAAGCTCTCTTTTTTCCTCCGGCCTGCCGCTCAGAATCTTGTCAATCTGACCCTGACCGATAATGGAATAGCCCTCCTTACCGATACCCGTATCATAAAAAAGCTCATTCACATCCTTCAAACGGCAGGCTGCGCCATTAATCAGATATTCGCTTTCTCCCGAACGGTATAAACGTCTGGCCACCGTTACCTCTTCGTAATCGATAGCCAGTTGGTGGTCGCTGTTGTCCAGGGTAATGGCCACATAGGCGTAGCTCAGGGGCTTTCTGGTCTCTGTTCCGGAAAAAATAACATCCTGCATAGAAGCGCCACGAAGCTGTTTGATTCTCTGCTCTCCCAGCACCCAGCGGACGGCATCCGCCACATTACTTTTTCCACTTCCATTAGGTCCCACGATTCCCGTTATGCCATTGTGAAACTGAAAGGTGATTTTATTGGCAAAGGACTTAAAGCCCTGTACTTCTATCCGTTTTAAATACATTCTTCCAATCCATTTCTATTGATATTCCTTCTGCTGTCTTAACAGCAGAATCGCCTCATAAGCTGCCTGCTGTTCCGCAGACTTTTTGGTTCGCCCCCGGCCAAAGCCTACCCGTTTATTATTCAGCAAAGCCTCTACCGCAAATTCTTTGTTGTGATCCGGCCCTTTTTCTTCCAGCAGCTCGTACACTAACTGCTGGTTAGGCTTCGTTTGAATCATTTCCTGGAAAATAGTCTTGCTGTCATGGAAAAAAATATGTTTGTCC
>JBNMJJ010000168.1:0-5605 GCA_050873745.1 Lachnospiraceae bacterium
CAGGCTTATCTGATAGGAGGTAAAGTCCTTATAGGTTCCCACAAGGCTTTCCATATCTGCCAGATTATCCTGAGTAAGGTTCTCCACTGCGGGAAGCTCTTCCAGGGCCTTAATAAAGCCGCTGACGGGAGCAACAATATGGGTCTGGTACTGCGCCAGATATTCATCATACAGTTCCTTAGCCTCCTCGGACACCAGACTCTTCTGGTAGTCATTCATGCTCTCGTATGTGATAATCAGATTGCCTAACGCCACTCCATCCTCTCTGCCAACCAGCTTGGGTGAAGGAAGCTGTTCCATCATCGTCATGAACTTCTCCACTGCCTGAGCGGCCAATACATAGGTGCTGTCTGCTACCGATAACAAATCGTCTATAGAGTACAGCTTACCGCCAACAGAAAGAAAAGCCTTACCGTTTTCATAGGTAACATAATCCACCGCTCCCTCCGGGAAGGTCTCCACGCCGGAACTGTCGGTGGTTTTCAAATAAACATACTGACCAACCAACTGGGATGCTCTCTGTAAGGTCATGCCGGCATTGAGATTCTGCATTTCTTCCAACGAAGAGAAGGTTGCCAACTGTGAAATATACTCGGTGTTGGAAGTAGGCTCCAGGGGGTCCTGGTACTTCATCTGGGCTACCAGAAGCTGAAGGAAAGCCTCTTTGTCCAAACTGGAGTTGGGTCTTTTGACTTTATCCTTCTGGGAAGATGCAGCTTCTACTAATTTACCATCTTTTACTTCTTGTACTACACTCATTCGTATCTCCTTTCTGTCCCCAAGGACGTTTATGCTGTGTAATCCACGGTATTTCCGTTTCTCATCATCATATCCGCTATGATTCTGTCACCTTCGGACATCTCTTCCACAGGAAGTTCGTCTTCCGATTCCTCCAGCCCTCTTAAGCTGATGCGGCGTCCGCCTTTTTTGTTCTGTTCCTGAAAGCTGTTCTGTTCTCTTTCCTGCTGGTCCAGGCTTCGTTCAAAGCCACGGGCCTCAACGTTGACCTCTACCGCCTCCACTTTCAGGCCCTGCTGTTCAAAATTCTCTTTCAACTGGACCATCTGGGATTCAATAGCTGCCTTAACGGCTTCATTCTCCGTGACGAAGGATGCGGTAAGAACACCTGCCTTACTGGAAATCTGAACCTTTAAGCTGCCAAGACTTGCAGGGTTAAGCTGCAGTTCCATCTCCGTGGTATCCGCCTTTACGGTAAGTTTAATCTGCTCCGTAATCTGGTTGATAATATCCTGACCGTTTACTCCGTAACCGGTTGTAGTTCCGGCGGCTTCTTCCACTGCCTGACTGAGTTGGTTCATCAGATTAGCCGTAAAAGACTCTCCTGCGGGCTGCTGGTTTCCGGACTGGCTTCCGGCATCAGACTGGCTTCTGCTCTTCTCAGACTGGTTCTGGGTCACCGGAACCGTTGTCTGCGCTTCCCCGGACTGCTGTTCTTTAGGAACCGCCGTCTGCTCCTTCGGCTGAACTTCTGTTTCCATCTCCGGCTTCGGTTCAAAAGCCTCCTGAACCTCCTCAAACTGCACTTCCACCGGAGCCTTTTGTGTCTCGGGGGACATCTGGAATTCACCGGCCTCCTGCTCCTTAAATCCAACCATCAACTCTGCCAGTTCCTCCTGGCCAAGGCCGGATTCCTGCGAAAGCTGGTTCAGCAAATCCTGTGCAGTATTCATCAATCCCTTCAAATCAGCAAAAAGCTGTTCGTCGGTCACGATGGTCAGAGAATCCGCTCCCGGGTTCAGGGCAATGACCAGATTGGTCAAATTCTCTCCGCTGAGTAAATCCAGGGGAGTCAATCCCAGGCTTTCCATAACCTGTTCCACTTCTTCTACGGTCATTCCAAAGGTGTCGGCCACCTTCTGCACCATCTGTGCCCCGGCTTCTTCAGCAGCCTTCTGCAGCTTTTCTTCCTCCAGCGTATTCTTTGCTGACTGCTCTTTTCCCTGAAGGCTGTCAGGGCCGTTTTTCTTCTGGATATTGGCATGGTTCTGAGGACTGTCTCCACCAGCTTTGTCCGCCTTTGTGCCTTCCTGCGCAACATCCGCCTTACCCTGGTTGGTTTTGTCAAAAACCTGGGAAAAGTTATCCTGCCCTGCTGTTCCTGCGGCTGCTTTAGAACTGCCGCTTCCCACATTCCCCATAAAAAAGGACGTGAGTTCTGTTATTGATGCGCTCATCTTTTTCCTCCTTTCTTTTGTATTTTCATTTTTCAATGTGCGTACTGAACCCGAAACGAATTATAAAAATCCGCAAAATATAACAGGTTCATCATCTATATCGACATAAAAATGAATCAAATTTAGGATTGCGGTTCCATAATCTTGGTCAGTTTTGCCGCAATCTCCGGGTCCATAACTCCCAGAATGTCGCCCCTCGCTTCAGCATCCATTTCTTTTAAAATACGGGCCGCCAAATCCAGATTATTGGACATGGCTTCGAAAATTCCCGCTGCCTGCTTGGGTTTCATTTCGGAATATGCCTGTGCATAATCCTGTACTTCCTTACTCTCTTCCAACTGCCCCACTACCTGCTTATACAAAAATTCAGCCGTAGCCGGGTCCATAGCTTCGTAATATTTCTGATATTCCTGAACTCCGGGACCGTTATCCGCATAGATAACTTCCTCGTAGAACTGTGTCTTAATTCGCTCAAACTCTACCTGACTGTCTTCGAAGGTTTTCAGTCTGGTCACTTCATCCTGCAGTTTCTTGTTCTCCTCTTCCAGAGTGGTAGACTTCAAATCCGCCTGCTCCAACTGCAATTCCAGAACCTTAATCTGCTCCACAGCCTCTTTCAGACTGGCATAGCCGGCATACTCTTCTCCCGAAGTATTATTTTCCTGCACTGCAGGCGTAGCGCTGGGGAGAATCTTATTCACCACCGGAACGTCCTTCAATACAGGGCTTAACACGTTGGAGCCGAAGCCGCCCACATCCAGTTTTATCAAAAGACATAAAATCAAAAGCCAGACGAAAACGATGGCTATCGTAGTCAAAAAGATGGGAATGCCGCTTCCTTCCTGTTCCAAATCAGCTTCCTGATAGGCCAGTTCCCTGGCCCGCAGCTTCGCCTCTTTTCTCTGGGCCTTCTGTTCTTCCTTAAGCCTTTTTCTTTCTTCTTTGATACGCTGTTTTTCAGTTGCCTGATTTAAGTTCATTTCTTCTGCCATAGTTATTCTCACTTACGCTGCTCTAACAGCTCTTCAATCGGTTATTCTTCCTTTTGCTTTTTTCCATAGGTAAAGCTGACAAGCTCATCTATCTCCTTGCCTTCCCTGGAATTTTCTTCTTTGACAAAGTCTTCGAACGCTTTTTCCCTCAGTTTTTCCTGAGCTTTTCTCTCCTGCCTCAACCGAGCCAGTTGATGCGCCTTTTCCTCCACTTCCATTCTGGCCCTCTGGATGACGGTTTCCTGTTCCTTTATGTATTCATCCATACGGGTAATGGCTACTTTATTTTCGGTAATGCGTGGCATATCCAGCCTGGCGCACAACAGTTCCCTGCCCCGCTGCTGGTATGCCTTTTTTCTGAATACAAGCTGTTCCTTCTTCTCCTCTTCTTCCCGAAGAATGCGGTTGGCAATCATAAACTCATTCTTAGCCTGGTCCTCCAGCTTATACTTGATATTAAGAATATTCTGCATGCGATAGATAAATTTTGCCACGGCTCTCTTTTCCCTCTATCCGCCTGCATGGCTGCTACTCTTCAAACAGCTTCTGCAAAAGCTCCAGAGTTTCCTCCATACCTATCTTTTCATCTACATCCTGCAGCAAAAACTGGTTTACCGCATCAATTTTTTCAATAGCATAGTCAATGCCTGCATTGCTGCCCGTCTTGTAGGCTCCGATATTGATTAAATCCTCGGCTTCACTGTAGGTAGCCATGACGTTCTTGAACCTGCCCGCCGCCTGCTTGTGCTCCTTAGTGGCAATCTGGCTCATGCAACGGGAAATACTCTGTAAAACATCGATAGCCGGATAATGATTCTTATGGGCCAGCTTTCTGCTTAACATAATATGTCCGTCCAGAATACTTCTTGCGGTATCCGTAATGGGCTCGTTAAAATCGTCTCCGTCCACCAGTACGGTGTAAAGCCCCGTAATGGAGCCTGTATCGGAATTACCTGCTCTTTCCAGAAGTTTCGGCATCTCCGAATATACACTTGGCGGATAACCCCGGGAAACCGGAGGCTCGCCGCTGGCAAGACCAATTTCACGCTGGGCCATCGAGAAACGGGTCAGGGAATCCATCATCAACAAAACGTCCTTTCCCTGGTCCCGGAAATATTCCGCAATGGCCGTAGCCGTCTTAGCCGCCTTGTTGCGTTCCAATGCAGGTCGGTCAGAAGTGGCAACGACGACCACAGAGCGGCGCATACCTTCTTCGCCCAAATCCCGTTCAATAAATTCCCTTACCTCTCTGCCTCGCTCTCCCACCAAAGCGATAACGTTGATGTCCGCTTTAGTGTTGCGGGCAAACATTCCCATAAGAGTGGATTTACCTACACCGGAACCGGCAAAAATCCCGATTCTCTGGCCTTTCCCCACGGTAATCAGGCCGTCTACGGCCTTCACCCCCAAAGGAAGTATCTCGCTGATAATCACTCTGCTCATAGGGTCCGGCGGCAGGGATTCCACAGGATATGCCTTGCTGCCTTCAATCCGGCTGCCGTCCAGAGGCCGTCCCAGTCCGTCCAGACACTGTCCCAGCAGTTCATCCCCTGCCCATACCTTGAGAGGGTCTCCAGTATTTTCCACGATATTACCGGAGGCAATGCCGTCGGTTATTTCGTAAGGCATAAGCTGTGTTTTTCCATCCTTAAAGCCCACTACCTCTGCCATAATCGGCTCGGCTCCCTCTTCACTGGGATAAATATAGCAAATATCTCCAAGCCTGGCATCAGGGCCGGCGGATTCAAGGGTAAGACCAACTACATTGACGATTTTCCCTTTTTTCTTAACCAGGGACTGTTCAAATATTCTGTTATATTTTCCAAAATCAATGGTCATTTCCACCATTTTTCTACGCCTTTTCTTTATTTTTCCCAGGACAGAAGGCGAAGTCTTCTTCCCAGCTCCTCTGCCTGACTTCCAATGCTGCAATCATAGATTCCATTGCTGGTTTCAATCATACATTGATTAGGTCCAAGAGTAAGGTCCTCAATAATCTCCATCGTGGCCGTGGTGGTGGTCAGCGCACCGTAAAGTTCTTCTCTGGCCCCACATACGGCTTCATAATCCGCCCGGCTGACATGGACGATGAAGTTCTTTTCGCCTTCCACATTGCGAACGGTATTGCCGATAGCATGAAGCAGAATGGGCTTGTAATCCGCCAAATCCACCTTAAAAATTTCCTCGTAAATCCCGGTCAGAACTTCAACAAACTCCGGCTCCAGATGGGAAATCTTATCCTGATATTCCGCTTCCAACTGTGCCCCTCTATTGGCAAGAACCTGCTTTTCCTTTTCCAGCTCCTGCGCCGCCTGCATCTGACCTTCTCTGTAGCCCTGCTGACGCCATTGTTCCAGAGTTTCCTCCTCAAAGGCTTCTATCCGTTCTTCGGCCTCTCTTTTCATAGCCTCAATCTGC
>JBNMJJ010000169.1:0-5554 GCA_050873745.1 Lachnospiraceae bacterium
AGAATCCGGAGGCTGATGTGGAGGGCTACGATGCCTGCCGTAAAATTGCCATTCTTTCGTCTTTGATGACAGGAAAATTTGTAAGGTATCAGGATATTTACACGGAGGGAATCACCAAAATTACGGCTCAGGATTTTTGTTATGCAAAGGCCATGAACAAATCCATTAAGCTGTTGGCGATGAGCAAGGAAGGGCCGGAGGGCTATATGGCGATGGTGTCTCCCTGCCTGATTGACTGTGAGCATCCCCTGTACAGCGTTCACGGCGTGTTTAACGCAGTGTTTGTACACGGAAATATGCTGGGAGACTCTATGTATTATGGAAGAGGAGCAGGCAAGCTGCCTACTGCCAGTGCAGTAGTCTCCGATGTGGTAGACTGTGCAAGACATCCGGGCAAAACGGTTACCTGCATCTGGGAGGAAAAAGAGGTTAAGCTGATGGATTTTGAACAGTCCAGCAGGCGGTTCTTCGTCCGGGTTAAGCGGGGGGCTTTGGAAAAAGCAAAGGAGCTGTTCCGGTTTAATGAAATCATGGAAGTGCTGGAGGGAGAGTTCGGCTTCGTGACAGAAGTGATGACAGAGGCACAGTTTAAAGAAAAGGCAGAAAAACTTCCGGAAATGATTAGCCGGATTAGGATTGAAAATTAGTGTGAGATTAAAAAAGAAAGGCTGCCGGAAGCGGCAGAATGTGAGGTGTGATGAAATATATCGTTGTTTTGGGAGACGGCATGTCCGATGAGCCTGTCGAGGCTCTGGGAGGAAAAACTCCTTTGGTTTATGCCAAAACCCCGGTTATGGATATGTTAAGCAAGAAGAGTGAACTGGGTCTGGTACAGACTATTCCCGAAGGGATGAAGCCGGGCTCCGATACGGCTAATCTGGCGGTGATGGGCTACGACCCCAGGATTTATTATTCCGGCCGTTCTCCCCTTGAAGCCTTAAGCATCGGCGTTCCCATGAAGGATACGGATATTGCCCTCCGCTGTAATATCGTAACCATATCCGAGGAGGAGGTTCCTTTTGAGGAAAAGACCATTATCGACCATAGCTCGGGAGAAATCAGCACGGAGGATTGCGCCGTTCTTTTGGAAGCGGTAAAAAAAGAACTGGAAAGCGAGGGCTACCATTTTTATGTGGGAACCAGCTATCGTCACTGTCTGATTTGGGAAAATGGCCAGGTAGTGGAGCTGACCCCTCCCCACGATGTACTGACCCAGGTAATTGGCCGGTATTTGCCGGGAGATAAGGCACTCAGGGAAATGATGGAAAAGAGCCATGAGATTTTAAAGAATCATCCCATCAATGTGGAAAGAAAGAAGCAGGGCTTAAATCCTGCAAACTGCTGTTGGTTCTGGGGGGCGGGCACAAAGCCGGCGTTAAAGAATTTTCAGGAAAAAACCGGAAAAAAGGGCATGGTTATCTCAGCCGTGGATTTGTTGAAGGGAATTGCCGTAGGTGCAGGCATGAGCGCTCCTGCAGTGGAAGGAGCAAACGGCGGTTTACATACTAACTACGAGGGAAAGGTCAGCCGTCTGCTTAAGGCGGTATGTGAGGAGGACTACGATTTCGTCTATCTGCACATTGAAGCTCCCGACGAAATGGGGCATCAGGGTAGTGTGGAGAAAAAAGTGCAGGCTATTGAATACCTGGATGAGCGGGTTTTGGGACCGCTCACCGATACTCTTGAAAAAAAGGGCGTGGATTTCAGGCTGCTTGTTTTGCCTGACCATCCCACGCCGGTCAGAGTAAGAACCCACACTTCCGACAGTGTACCGTATTTTCTTTACGACAGTACGGCACCGGGTGAATACAGTTGGGCATATAATGAGGCAGAGGCAAAAGAAAGCGGTAACTTCGTTGCCCAGGGCCATACCCTGATAGATAAGTTGTTTTCTGTATAAAAGACCAGGAGGTTAGCTTTTAATGAAAAAAGTAGTGAAATTTGGCGGAAGCTCTCTTGCCAGCGCACAGCAGTTTATGAAGGTGGGCGAGATTATTCGCTCTCAGGAAGAACGTAAGTATGTGGTTCCTTCTGCGCCGGGAAAGCGTTTTGAGGGAGACACCAAGGTGACGGATATGCTCTATGACTGTTACCGGGATGCGGAAGAAGGAAAAAACTTCGCAGAAAAACTGAAGGCCATTAAAGCAAGATACGATGAGATTATTGCCGGATTGAAGCTCCCTCTGTCTTTGGAGAGCGAATTCAAGATTATCGAGGAGGATTTTAAGAAGCAGGCAGGAGAAAATTATGCGGCTTCCCGGGGAGAATATTTAAATGGCATCATTATGGCGGATTATCTGGGATATGCCTTTGTGGATGCAGCCAAGGTGATTTTCTTTAAGGAAGATGGAACCTATGATGAGGAAAAAACCAAAGAAATGCTGGCAGCCGAGCTTTCCAGGCACGACCGGGCAGTGGTTCCCGGCTTCTATGGAAGCCTTCCCGACGGAACCGTAAAGACCTTTTCCCGGGGAGGTTCGGACATTACCGGCTCCATCGTGGCACAGGCTACACGGGCGGATGTTTATGAGAACTGGACCGACGTTTCCGGATTTTTGATTGCAGACCCCAGAATCATCCACAAGCCAGTGGGTATCGACACGATTACCTATAGAGAACTTAGGGAGCTTTCCTATATGGGTGCTACCGTTCTTCATGAGGATGCTATTTTCCCGGTAAGAAAGGAAGGTATTCCCATTAATATCCGAAATACCAATGCGCCTGAAGACAACGGCACCTGGATTGTGGAAAGCACCTGCCAGAAGTCCAAATATGTCATTACGGGAATCGCCGGAAAAAGAGGCTTTTGTTCCATTAATATAGAGAAGGACATGATGAATTCCGAAATCGGTTTCGGCCGCAAGGTACTCAATGTATTTGAGGATAACGGAATTTCCTTTGAACATGTGCCCTCCGGTATCGATACCATGACCGTATTCGTTCATCAGGATGAATTTATGGATAAGGAGCAGCAGGTGGTGACCGGAATTCATCGTCTGGCAAAGCCGGACACCATCGACATTGAAGCGGACCTTGCTCTGATTGCCGTTGTGGGACGGGGAATGAAGTCTACCAGAGGAACTGCGGGAAGGATTTTTTCCGCTCTGGCCCATGCCAAGGTAAACGTAAAGATGATTGACCAGGGCTCCAGCGAGCTGAATATCATTATCGGCGTCGCTAATGATGATTTTGAGACGGCTATCCGGGCCATTTACAATATGTTCGTGGAACCCGTCATGTAGCCGTCAGGAAGGCTTTTGGAATATTTTTGCAGAATAAGGAACTTGCAGCAGGCTGGCATGAAGAACTTTTGAAGTTTTTATGATGCTTATATACAGAATATACAGAATAGAGGCTGTACCGGATGGTCAGTACAGGATAGGGGCATAGAGAGAAAAACTTTTTCTCTATGCCCCTAAAATCATTTTTTTATTGGAAAAATGGCCGAAAAATTGGGCTTAAGGGCATAGGCAAAATTTTTCAATCCCTATGCCCTGTAAGAGTTTATTTTGTGGGCAGAAAAGAAAGAAAAATTCCTATATGCCAAAAAACTATCCAGAAAGATAAGAAAAGGAGAAGAATAAAACAGAAAACAGTACTAAAAGTATCGAAAGGACAGATAATTAAATAAAAAAGCAAAAAATACAAAAAAATGCAGAAAAATGTTGACAAATTATTTTTAGGTGCTATAATAAAACCATAAACAAAAGAAAAAAACACCAAGATACTCAAGAGAAAAAGAGTAAATTACAAAAGAAAGGAAGGTACGGTCCACCAAAAACGTAAGTTTAACTTAAATTTAAGGTAACCGCATTCATCCAAAGTACATAAGAGTTTTATCGAATGTGTAACATAAGATAAACAAAGTACAAAAGATAAAATATTTTAGTGAAAGAGTAGTTGAGGAATAATTCCGAAAGGAATTGAGTAAGGAAGAAGCGGTACCGATTATCGGATTTCAAGTACATCAGGAAGAGGTAATGACAGAAGACAGGCATTACAGTACAAAAGTACAGAATAAGGATGGAAAGAGTGCGAGGAACAAATGAATAAGGAACTAAATAAGAAGAAATGGAGGATATACCATTGGAGATTATAGTTTAGAAGCGGGTGTCAATAAAAGAGATTGATGCCCGCTTTAAATTTTGTTATACTGGAAAAGAATGTAAAGAGAATTTCTAAAGGCTCATCATGGAGGGGAATAGTACAATGGAGACCAATGAAAGAGAGTTTCTAAATGCTGAAGAGAAAAGGGAGTTAAGGCGGCAAAGGAGAGTTCGGAATCTGATTTTTGCCTATGTAGGCCTGGCTGCAGCCGTATTGGTTTTGGCGGTCGGGACTTTTTTTGGTATACGAGCTTTGCAAAAAGCCATTAACGAGAAGAAACAGGTTCAGCAACTGGAAGAGCAGCTTTCCCAGATGGAGCAGGAAGAAAATCAGGAGATAGAAGAGGAGATTCCCAACGGGACGCAGCAGTCCAGCGAAGCAGAGCTGCTGGAGGAAATTATTTCATCGCGAATATCTCAGATGACTCTGGAGGAGAAGGTGGCAGGCCTCTTTATCGTGACTCCCGAGTCGATTACGGGGGTAAGCGCAGCGGTTCAGGCAGGTGAGGGAACCAAAGAGGCCCTGGAGAAGTATCCGGTGGGAGGAATCATTTATTTTAAGCAGAATATCCAGTCGGAAGGGCAGATTAAGGAAATGCTGGCAAATACAGCCTCCTATAGTCTGACTCCCCTGTTTTTGGCAGTGGATGAAGAAGGTGGAAGCGTCAGCCGGGCAGCGGAGGCCCTTAAATTGGAAAATGTAGGGGATATGAGCAGTATAGGGGCCACGGGAGACGCCAATCAGGCTTATACGGCTATGCAGAGTGTAGGCACATATTTGTCCGGTTATGGCTTTAATCTGGATTTTGCCCCGGTGGCAGATGTGGCAACCAATCCGGAGTATGAAGACATTGTAAAGCGTTCCTTTGGAAGTGATGCTGCTTTGGTGTCGGATATGGTGGTGGCAGCGGCCAATGGCTTAAAGGACAGTAAAGTAACCGCCTGTCTGAAGCATTTTCCCGGCATCGGCTCGTCGGGCGGGGACACCCATAACGGATTGGTTGTAGTGGAAAAAAGCCTGGAAGAACTGCAGCAGACGGATTTGTTACCCTTTATCGCAGGTATTGAAGCGGGAGTGCCCATGATTATGGTGGGCCATATCTCTCTGCCCCAGGTGGTGGGAGACAACACTCCTGCAAGCATGTCTTCGGCTGTGATTGCGGATTTGCTGAGAGGGCAGCTTGGCTTTAATGGTGTGGTGATTACCGACGCCATGAACATGAAAGCCATTACCGAATATTATGGAGCTGACGAGGCTGCGATTATGGCTCTCAGAGCAGGGGCGGATATGATTCTTATGCCGGAGGATTTTGAACTGGCTTATAAAGGGGTGGTTTCAGCGGTACAGGACGGGACCATTAGTGAAGAGAGAATTAACGATTCTCTGACCCGGGTATACCGTATTAAATATGCGGATTCGGTGGGAGCCGAATAGAGCCGTGCAGGCT
>JBNMJJ010000170.1:0-5525 GCA_050873745.1 Lachnospiraceae bacterium
CATTGAAAAGGCGGCAAAAGTCATTTCCTACATGGATTCTGATGATGCAGTCGACATATTGGAAGAAATGGACGACTTTACCCAGGAAAAGCTGGTTCAGTTGATGGATGATGAGTCCAGCAGAGACGTGCGGTTAATCCGTTCTTATGCTGAGGATGAAATCGGCAGCATGATAACGACTAATTTTATTGAGATAAAAAACAGCCTGACCATCCGGCAGGCAATGCACGCACTGATTAGGCAGGCAGGGGATAATGATAATATTTCTACAATTTATGTGACGGATAATCAGGGCTACTTTTATGGAGCCATTGATTTGAAGGATTTGATTATTGCCAGGGAAAAGGATTCCCTTCTGGATATTATTTTTACCTCCTATCCTTATGTCAGAGACCATGAGCGTATCAGTGAATGTATTGAAAAAATCAAGGATTATGCAGAGGATTCCCTTCCCGTTCTGACGCAGGAAGGCAGAATCATAGGCATCATTACCGCACAGGATATAGTAGAGGTAGTGGATGACGAGCTGGGAGAGGATTACGCAAAGCTGGCAGGGCTGACGGCGGCGGAGGATTTAAAGGAAACCACGAAGGAAAGTATGAAGAAAAGGCTGCCCTGGCTTATCGCCCTTCTCTTTCTGGGAATGGCTGTGTCTTCGGTGGTGGGCATTTTTGAAACGGTGGTGGCGGCTCTTCCCATCGTAATCTGTTTTCAGTCTCTGATTCTGGATATGGCGGGAAATGTGGGAACACAGTCGCTGGCGGTTACCATTAGGGTTTTGATGGATGAAGAGCTGACGAAGGCGCAGAAGCTTGCATTGGCGGGAAAAGAAATGAAGGTTGGATTTTCCAACGGTCTGTTTCTCGGCGGCCTGGCCTTTGTCTGTGTGGGTTTGTATATCTTTCTTTTCAAGCACAGCCCCATAGGAAACGCCTTTCTCATATCGGGCTGCGTGGGAATTGCCTTAATGGCTACCATGATTATTTCCAGCATGGTGGGAGCCTTGATTCCCATGTTTTTCCATAGAATTAAGATAGACCCGGCGGTGGCCTCGGGGCCGCTGATTACCACCATTAACGATTTGGTGGCAGTGATTATTTACTATGGGCTGGCATGGATGCTGCTGATTAATACAATGCACATGGTATAAGAGGAGAAAAAAGGAAAGGAAGACGGTGTCTCCCCTTCCTTTTTTCTTAAAATTCTTTTTTATTGATAATGGCTATGCTGATGTTCAAGGAGATGAGAAAGATGGTAACGGCTGCGGCAAGCAGGGCAGTAAACAAAGTGGTTATACTCATGGAGGCTAAACGGTCAGCCACAGCAGCTAAATCAATATTGAGCATTCCCGCAATCTTACTGATAAGAAAGGAGGCAGTGTATGCCAGGCCAAGCAGGATGCCTATTACAACTCTGCTTTTTTCTCCGCCGAATTTTAACTGGACAGGGAGCATAACGGACAGGATGAACAACACTATGGGCAGCATCCATGAGGCTGACGTTATGGTTTCTTCTACGGGAATAGAATTTTTCCACAATTCCGCAGCGGCAGCGGTAAGGGTGGCAAGGAGCCAGGAGCCTCCGCTTAAGAGAAGGCCTAATCCATATTTTTCGGTGACGTATCCTTTTCTGGTAATGGGCAGTGAAAATAAAAAGGCGCTGCCGTTGTCAAATTCATCATAGGAGAGAGTGCTCAGGGTAAACAAAGAGCCGAGGAAGGTCAGATAGCCTATAATAAATGAGGGATTATCCGACAGTATGGCGGCTACGGCTACGAATGCGGCAATCATCAGAAAGAAACTTCCCTGTCCTTTTATCAATTTAAAATCCTTAATCAACAAACCTTTCATTCTTCGTCACCTCTTGTCATCATCGTAATTATTTCGTCAATACTTCCTTTTTCAATAGCAGTCTGGGGATAATTGTCCATATAGTACTGTTTTTGATTGGTCAGACAGCTATAGCCGTAGCCTTCTTTTCTGGAGCGGATAATATACTGCTTATCCAGATTGGCATAGTCCTGCAAAGATACCTTTATCAGAGCATAGTCACTCAGTAAAACGTCCGTATCCTCGTAGAAAATGATTTTCCCCTGATGAATCATATAAAGGTCGTCGCACAGGGGTTCCAAATCACTGGAAATGTGGGAGCTGATGAAAATGGAACGTTCCTCATCCTTTTCCATAAACTCTCTTAATAGTTCCAATAACTCACCCCTTGCCACAACATCCAAGCCTGCTGTGGGTTCGTCAAGAATCAGCAGCTTAGCCTGGTGGGAGATGGCTGCCAGTACCTTCAGCTTGGCCTTCATACCGGTGGAAAATTTCTTGATTTTCTTATCCAGAGGCAGTTGGAACCGGTTGGCTTGTTCCAGAAAAAAAGCCCGGTCAAATTTTTCATAAAGATTTTCCAGGACAGGGATAATGTCTTTAATGGTTAAATATCCGCTGAAGCCGGAATCGGAGAGGACAACCCCCAGCTTTTGCTTATCCTCTGGGTTAAATTCCTGCAGATTCTTTCCCAGAATCCTAAGGGCTCCTCCGTCTGGGGAAATCAGGCCCAGAATGGCCTTAAATGTGGTGCTCTTTCCGGCGCCGTTCTGGCCGATAAGACCGGTTATGCGTCCGGGCAGGATTTCCAGGGAACAGTCCAGGGAGAAATTTTTGTAATCTTTTCTTAAGCTTTTTATTTTCAGCATAATTACCTCCTGTTTTTTAGCCTTTATCTTCTAAAATCAATTCAAACAGACTCTTCATCTCTTCGTCGCTTATTCCGCATCTTCGGCCTTTTTGAATCGCCCTGTCCAGGTCGGCTTCCACCTCTTTTTTCTGCTCCTCCAGTAAAAGCTCCGTATTGGCTGCGGTGATATATGTACCTTTTCCGTGAACCGTTACGGCAAAGCCCTCGTTTTCCAGGCTGTCGTAGGCTTTCTTTACCGTTAAAGCGCTGATTTTCAGCTCCTTTGATAAGGTACGGACAGAGGGAAGATTGTCGTTTTCTTTCAGCTCGCCGCTGCGGATAAGCGTTTTGATTTGGTCTACAATCTGCTCATAGATAGGAACCATGAGTGAATTGTTTATAATAATCTTCAATTCTGTTGTCCTCCTTCTTTGAAAACAGTATATAACAGTGGATAACTGTTGTCAAGTGTTATATGGTGTTTGTAGGATGAGCGAAGGAAATACGGTTGAGAAATTTCAGGCAGTAGTTTATAATTTGATAAATATATAGCATAAGCAGGGAGGAGCAGGTTGAAACTAAGCGTAATCGTGCCGGTCTATAATATGGCGGCAGAGGGAAAATTGAACTACTGTCTGGACTCTTTGATGAATCAGACCATCAGTGACTATGAGGTTATTGCAGTAGACGACTGCTCTACGGATAATTCTCTGGAAATTCTGCGTACCTATGAGAAAAATCATTCGGATAAGTTCAGGGTAATCGCCTCTCCCATGAATAAAAGGCAGGGAGGAGCCAAGAACCTGGGGCTGGAAGCGGCAAAAGGGGAATGGATAGGCTTTATTGACAGTGACGACTGGATTACTCCTGATTGTTATGAGAGGCTTCTGAAAAAGGCCGAACAAGAGGGGGCGGATATGGCAGGCTGCGACTACTGCCTGACGGGAGAGCATTCCATGACGGTGGGGCAGGTGGTTCATAATAACCGCATGGAACAGACTGGGGAGTTGAACCATGAAAAATATGCTTCTCTGATTCTGGACGGAGGCAGTCTGGTGGTCAAAATTTACAAACGCCATATTATTTACGACTATCCTAATCGGTTTCCGGAAAGAATTTTTTATGAAGATAATGCCATTGGCAATTCCTGGATGCTGCGGGCAAAATGTTTTGCCTATCTTCCCGAGCCCATGTACTACTATTACCAGCACGATGCCTCTACGGTGCATACCATAACCAGGGCCCGGTGTGAGGACCGCATGGAGGCGGCCCGGATTATGGTAAAGGAGGCGGAAAGCTTTGGGTTTATGCAGGAATATAAAGAAGAAATCGAATTTAAATACACCCTGCTGTTTTATATCAACACCCTCTTTTCCTACATGGTGGGAGTAAGGCCGGTGAGCCTGGAGTTTATCAGGAAAATGGGAAAAGAGATGAGTAAGACCTTTGGGGACTTTCAGCATAATCCCTATTATAGAGAAAGAGTGAATCCGGAGGAGAAGAAGCTGATTAAGCTGCAGCAAAGCTCCACCCTGCTGTTCGTCCTTTACTACAGACTGCTTTGGGGATACCGGAACTGGAGAAAAAGAAGATGAGAAGACTGGCGATTATCACGGCCCGGGGAGGCAGCAAAAGGATTCCCCATAAAAATATCCGAAATTTTTGCGGCAAACCCATTATTACCTATTCTATAAGGGCGGCCCTTGAAGCAGGAATTTTTGATGAGGTTATGGTTTCCACAGATGATGCAGAAATCGCCCAAATAGGAAGGGCGGCAGGGGCCAGTGTGCCTTTTATGCGAAGTCAGGGGACTTCCGGGGATTATGCCACAACGGCGGAGGTTATTCTGGAGGTTTTGGCTGAATATGAAAAGCTGGGGCAGGAATTTGACACAGCCTGCTGTATCTATCCTACGGCCCCTTTCGTGACGGGAGAAAAGCTGAAAAAAGCAATTCAGCTTCTGGAGAAGGAGGGCTATGACAGTGTGATGCCGGTAGCCGAATTTTCCTTTCCGCCCTTAAGGGGAATGGTGATGGAAAACAATAAAATCACCTATAAATGGGAGGAATTTTCCCAGTGCCGCTCTCAGGATTTGGAGAAGATTTACCATGACTGCGGCCAGTTTTATGCTTTTGGGGTAAAAAAATTCAGGGAAACAGGAAGGCTGGTCACGGCTGACACCGGAGCCATTATTATTAATGAACTGGAAATGCAGGATGTGGATAACGAGGTGGATTGGAAACTGGCGGAATTGAAGTACCGGCTAATCCATGAAGAGGTCTGACGGAAAAGCCGGATTAAGGAAAAAGAAAGAGGAAATTTATGAGGATTGGAAATCGTGAAATAGGAAAGGGGCAGCCTGTCTATATTATTGCGGAGATGTCTGCCAACCACGGAGGAGATATTGAAAGGGCAAAGCAGATTATCCGGGAGGCCAAAAAGGCCGGTGCAGACTGCGTAAAGATACAGACCTATACGGCGGATACCCTGACCATTGATTGCGACAATGAGTATTTTCAGATTTCTCAGGGAACCTGGAAGGGGGAAAATCTGTACAGTCTGTACCAGAAGGCTTATACTCCCTGGGAATGGCAGAGGGAGCTTCTTGAGGAGGCAAAAAAAGTAGGTCTGGACTTTTTTTCCACCCCTTTTGACAAAAGCAGCGTAGATTTTCTGGAAGAGATAGGTGTGGAATTTTATAAGATTGCCTCCTTTGAAATCGTGGATATTCCCTTGATTAAGTATGTGGCTTCCAAAGGGAAACCCGTCATTATGTCTACAGGAATGTCTACCCTGGGGGATATTGAGGCGGCGGTAAATGCGGTACGCAGTCAGGGGAATGAACA
>JBNMJJ010000171.1:0-5491 GCA_050873745.1 Lachnospiraceae bacterium
CGTGGTAAAATCGCCCACAGAGCTTACGGCGGAACCCGATTGCAGCCAATCATCTTCCAAGCTTACGGCGGCATCAGTCTGCTGCTGCTCAATAGCTTCGGAGTTTACTGCTTCGTCAGGGGTTTCCTGGGATGTGCAGCCAGTCAGAAGTGAGAGGCTTAAGACACCCGCCAGTAAGGCTGTAGAACTTCTTTTGAATCCATGTTTCATCATTTATGCAACTCCTTTTCCTGTGATGATGCTATTGTAGCGTAAGGAGGTTAAAATCTTTGTTAAGAAGAAAGGATATGGATAAAAAAATTACAGTTTTTCCTGGGGCTTAACAGTAAATTTATAAAAATATGATATTATATGGTAAAAATGACTATGTTTGGAGGTAAGTTAGATGCGCATACTTGTCATAGAGGACGAGATTTCTCTTTGCAATTCCATAGCGGAGGGGCTTCGTATTGACGGATATGAGGTTGATATTTGCCATGATGGGATGGAGGCATCACAGTTGTGTGCGGTGGAAAGCTACAATCTCATTTTACTGGACTTGAATCTTCCCGGTATGGATGGAATGGAAGTGCTTCGCAGACTGCGTAGAGAAGATGGAAAGACCCCTGTGCTGGTTCTGTCTGCCAGAGGGCAGATTCGGGATAAAGTGGAGGGGCTGGATGCAGGGGCCAATGACTATTTGACGAAACCTTTCCATTTTGAAGAGCTGGAGGCGAGGGTGCGGAGTCTGACCCGCCGGAAGTTCATTCAGGAGGAAGTATGTCTCCAGTGCGGAGAGATTTCCTTTGATACCAAGTCACGGGCAGCTATGGCTGGAGGGATGCCTCTTTTGCTGACAAGAAAGGAGACAACGCTTTTGGAATATTTTTTGCTGCATCAGGGGCAGATTATCAGCCAGGAAGAGATGCTGGAACACCTCTGGGACAGCAGCGTAAACAGCTTCAGCAATTCTATCCGGGTGCATATCTCTTCGCTAAGAAAGAAGCTGCGGACAGCTCTTGGATATGATTCGATACAAAACAGAGTTGGGCAGGGATATATGATGGAAAGGACAAAGGAATGAAAAAGCTTTCTTTACAGTGGCGGTTAATCATTATGGTGGCAGCTCTTGTGACAGGCGCCTGCCTGCTTTTGAATCTGCTTATCAGCCGGTCGGCGGTGATGCAGATTGATGAAGTGGAGAACTACATTGTGGAAATTGAACCTGGCAGACAGGAGACGCTGGTGATTGGCGTTAATAGTTCCGAATTACTGCCGCAGATTCATCAGGCAAAAAATATATTCAGGATACAGAGCATTACCGCTACGGTCATAGTAATTCTTCTCAGCGGCGTATGCACTTACTTCTTCGTTGGGCATGCCCTGGCTCCCCTGAAAATATTCAGCGCTCATATGGAGAAAGTCCAGGCTGAAAATCTGTCAGAGCAGTTGGAAATGCCAAAGACGGGAGATGAGATTGTCCGTTTAACCCGTTCTTTTAATAAAATGCTGAATCGGCTGGAGCAGGCGTTTGCAGCACAGCGTCGGTTTTCCGCCAGTGCTGCCCATGAACTGCGTACGCCGCTTGCGGTGATGCAGACCAGGCTGGATGTGCTGCAAAAGCGAAAGGAGCCTTCCCGGGAAGAGTACAGGGAAACGGTGCTGATGCTGTCTGAGCAGATAGAACGGCTTTCCCATTTAGTGAGTATACTGCTGGAAATGACTGAATTGCAGACTGTTCAGAGGCGGGATGAGATTGTTCTTTCAGAACTGGTTGAGGAAGTGTTATGTGATTTGGCACAGGTTGCTTGCGACAAGGGGGTAGAGCTGATTCAGGAAAAAGGGGAGGCGACACTTATCGGAAGCGATTTGCTGATTTACCGGGCGGTATACAATTTGGTGGAAAACGCAATCAAATATAACCGTCCCAATGGAACGGTGAGGGTGGGGATAAAAGCAGAAAATAACAACGCAGTATTGTATGTAAAGGATACCGGTACAGGAATCCGGCCGGAAAACTGGGAGAATATTTTTGACCTCTTTGTGTGCGAGGACAAGGCTCGCAGCAGTGCTATGGGCGGGGCCGGATTGGGGTTGGCTCTGGTACGGGATATTGCGGGGCAGCACGGGGGAAGTGTAGGGGTAGCCCAAAGCTCTGATGAGGGAACAAAAGTCCTGCTCACTTTGCCTTTGAACCTATAGATTTTTATTTTTTAACAAAATAAAGCCGTTATGATGCAACTTTGATACATTTCTCCTGTATAATGCGGGTGTAACCATTATGATAGAAACAGGTTTAATCTGAGGGAGAGAAAGAGAGGTTGTTTATGGACGAAAGAGAAATAAGCAGAACAGAAGAGCAAGTCCGGGAAAGGAAGAGTAAGCGAAAAGGAAAATTTCTGATTGCCGCTGTTCTTGCGCTTATGGTGGTAGGGATAGGTGTAATTAAAATTTTTTATTCTTTTCCAAAGGGATATGAGGATTACACCGTACAAATGGAACAGTATTATGTTGAATATTCTGAGGAATACGATTATTGGGATGTGATTACGGTAGAATACCCCCTTCTGGAGGGAATAGACGAAGCGGTACAAAAGCAGCTAAATCAATTAATGTATGATACCGCCCTGGACAGGGTAAACTACTGGCATTTAAAGCCTTCCGGCGAAATAAAAGCCTTTCAGGAGGAAAATTTCTCTGTTTTTGCCAGTGACGTGAACTGCGAGGTTACTTATCACAGCCAATATTTGTTAAGCGTTGATTATCGCGAGTATTATACCGGCAATCCTCTATGGCTGACCAACGGAACAAAGAGGGCGCTTACGGTGGATTTGCTTACCGGAGAAAGCTATGAACTGGATGAGATTTTGGAGATTAACCACGATTTGATAAAGCTGTGGGACAAGTCTTTTAGTGATGAGAGGGATATAGAACGTGGGAAGGAAGAGGAGATAGAGCTTCTGTTATCCTGGTTTTTGCAGACGGATGAGGAAATGAATGCAGAGTATTTTTGCCGTCCTTTTTTCTATATAACAGAGGAAAAGGAGTTTGTAATTGGTATTTCCCTTGACCCTGTATTGGAAAAGCTCTATACAGATGAGCCTGTCAACCGTAGCTTTTATACGAAGCTGAATATGGATGAATTAGAAGAATTTAAGAAGGAAAGTGAGTTCTGGGATAAATACGAAAAGTCCGAGACTGTGGGAGAGATACTTCCCTGTGAGGACAAAAAAGAAAATATTTGGTTGGGAGAAGGAGCAAGCGTATGGGAGCAGTATTAGGATGGATGAAACGAACAGGTATATGTACATTGGCAGGAGCTGTTCTTATGGGCCTGGCATCAACGATAGATGTTATTGCGGCAGAGCAATATCCGCTGATTTATGGAAAGGTAAGGAATGAAAATGAACCTCATATGATATTGACGAAAGATGCAGCGGTTTATAAGGTTCTTCCCGGAGACAGCCTTTGGAAGATTGCCAAAATGCAGTTAGGGGATGGAAATTACTATGTGGAGCTGGCAGAGGCTAATCGGGATGTGCTGTCTGATTCCAATCTGCTTTATCCGGGAATGGAGCTCAATGTGTCGAAGTCAGGCTATATTTCCAGGGTAGAAGCCGAATATGGAGGCTTTCAGACGCCCAAGTATTCCTTCGATTTTCCTCATGACTGGAGAGTGGGCTATGCCGAAGCGGGAAATGCCTTTGCAAATTTAGCCATATTCGGAGATGGAGAAATTGTCTGTCTGGTACAGGATAGAAAGAAGGAAACAGCAGGAAGCGTTCTTGATTGGGATAAATGCACTCAGCAAATTGCGGATTACGCCAGCAGGAATTACAGCAGGCAGGTATCTGATTTGCGTTTTGAACATTATCATATGGAAAATCAGGGGGATGGAACGGGTGAGCTATACCTGTATTCCTATATCTGGCATATTAGCCCCGATGATTATCCGGGCTTTAGCTGCGAGGTAACCGTAGGGCTCAAACTGACAGAGCATGTGCAGGCAGAATTTGTGGGCTATGCGACTAAGGATTATGATATTCAGAGTTGTATACGTTATGTGGCGGCTTCTTTTGAAGAACATTATGAGCCTGACAGTGCCGGGAATTTTACTGTCAACGACTCAAACATGACCATTTACCCTGAATCTGAGTGGGAAGTGAAAGGGATGTACAATTCTTTTTCTTATGTGGATGAATTTTTCTCTGCGACATTGAATGAGGTTGAGGGAAATGAGGTAGAGGAGAAAACGCCTAATGAAAAGCTGATTGACCGTTTGAGCGGAAAATAAAGCTGAAGGATGGTCGTTTCGTGTTGTATTTAATCGAATGGTGCAGAGGATATGGGGATATTAACATAAAAAGCCGATATAAAGTACATAACTTATAAAGTACATAACTTAAGAAGAAAAACAAAACAGGTAAGAAAAGCGGTAAAGAAATTTATGGAGGTGAAACCAATGCGGACAGCTTCGATTAATGGCTCATTGCAGCACAGGCGTTTTTCAGGGACAGGCAGCATAGGCGGTATTCATTTGCCGGATTTTAACGATAAATATGTATTTACTAAAAAGAAAAGCGGAATCAGCGATGAAGAGTACAGAAAGCGGATTGTGGCGCAGGCATGTGAGGATTTTAAAAAGGGAGCCTTCCAACATCAATCGGAAGGCTTCAACAGACTGATGAAAAGCTATACATCGGAAGTTTCTCCGGACAGAAAGGGAATTATTACCTCCGGCTTAAATGCCGTTTCAAGAGACAGAAAAAGTGTATTAAAACCGATAGATGCCATTGCAACCCTGCTTGAGGGGGAAGTCAGGTACCAGAAATTACCGTCAGGCAGCAGCGAGTACATAGAGTTTTACGACAACAATGGTGAAATGGTGGCAACCTATTCCAACAATGGTTGGACCATGTTCACCACCAATGCAGAAGCAGCAAGGCAGACCCAAATGTGTATGATATACAATGAAGCATGGAGAAATGCCAAAAGAGGGATTCCTCCCATGAGCGGAGAGGCAGTGGGGGCGGAATACAGCGTTTTTGATGTGAAGGGATAGTGGATTGAAGCATCCTCAGGGGAAGGCAGATTGCAGAACAGGGAGTTGATTTGATGAGTATATGGATACAGGGCAGCAGCCTTTTTATTGGAAATAGCAGTTTTTTTCAAAATCTGGGGTTAAAAAGCACCCGGGAAAAGCAGCAGCGTCAGGCAGAGCGTGATAATCAGATTGCTTTTTTTGAAAAGCAGAAAGATAATCTGAAAAACAGGGAAGGTGAAACTCCTGAAGAAATCAGCAGGAAACTGGATTTAATCCATTCCTATGAAGACCAGATTGCAGCAGTCAGACAAGAATATAATCATGCTCAGATGTTTCATTTGCTGGATGAGGCGAAGGAGCTGGGCGAAAAGATTGCGGAAGCAGTGGAAAAATATGCACCGAAGACGCCGGAGGAAATACGGGAAGAATTGGTGGAGGAGGCCCTTGGAACGGACGAGAACAAGGGCC
>JBNMJJ010000172.1:0-5484 GCA_050873745.1 Lachnospiraceae bacterium
AATCTCCATAGCAACCCTGGGCAATTCTGACAATCTAAAGGTGGGAGAACCTGCTATTGCCATCGGAAATGCTTTGGGCTATGGCCAGTCGGTAACTACAGGGGTAGTCAGCGCTTTAAACAGGCAGATTGAGGTGGAAGAGGATGGTTCCACAACGGGAACCCTGATTCAGACGGATGCAGCCATTAATCCGGGTAACTCCGGAGGGGCTCTTCTCAATACGAAGGGGGAAGTAATCGGAATCAATTCCAATAAAATCGGCGGTGCGGCTATTGAAGGAATGGGCTACGCAATTCCTATTTCCAATGCCAAACCGATTATTGAAGAATTAATGAGCCGCGAAACCAAGGACAAGGTAGAGGAGGCAAAAAGAGGGTATCTGGGCATTGTAGGTCTGAATGTGCCCAGTGATGTGTCTTCCATGTATGGTGTGCCGAAGGGAATTCTGGTTACCCAGGTATATGAAGGCGGCGCAAAGGCGGCAGGTATTCTGGAAAGGGATATTATTACCGGCTTTGAAGGAAATACAGTAGAGACAATGGAAGATTTACAGAATTATCTGGAATATTATGAGATGGGAGAAACGGTGGAGGTCGTTGTGCAGAGGAATAAGGCAGGCGGTTATGAGGAAATCACCCTGCAGATTATCCTTGGAAAACAGAGTACGGTCCAGCAAAATCCATAATTTCATAATTTCCGGTAACGGGAATGCCCATTAACCTTAAGGGTAGGGGCATTCCCTTAGCGTAAAACGCTTCGGAATGGAGGAAACTATGGCAGAAGAATTTGATACAAAAGCATCGGAAGACGGATATGAGGATGTCTGCGTCATTTGCAGGAGGCCTGAAAGCAAGGCGGGAAAGATGTTTAAGCTTCCCGGCGATATTACCGTATGTGATGACTGTATGCATAAAACGATGGAAACCATCAGCCAGTTTGATTATCAGGGAATGTTGAATGACCCTGCTGTGATGAACAGCCTGTATCAGCGTAATTCCTTTATGGCAGGGAAAACTCAGGGTGGAAAGAAGACGGAGGATGAACCGGTAAAGAGGGGTGAGGAAGAGCCCTCGGAGCCGACAGAAAAAGAGGATAAGGAAGATAGGGCATCCGGTATGGGAATGGGCCGCAGGGGCTTTCCCAATATCAGTTTTATCAACCTTTCTGATTTGAATATGGATGGGGGAATGGGGAACCGGCAGCGTCCCCGGAAGAGAAAGAAGAGTGATAAGCCCACTCTGGATATTAAGAATATTCCTGCGCCCCATAAGATTAAGGCCCAGTTGGATGAGTATGTCATCGGACAGGAGAGGGCAAAAAAGGTGATTTCCGTAGCGGTTTATAATCATTATAAGCGGGTAGCCACGGGTACTATGGATGAAATTGAAATCGAGAAATCCAATATGCTGATGATTGGCCCCACGGGCAGCGGAAAGACCTATCTGGTTAAGACGCTGGCAAGGCTTTTGGACGTGCCTCTGGCCATCGCAGACGCTACCTCTTTGACAGAGGCGGGCTATATCGGGGACGATATTGAAAGTGTGGTAAGCAAACTTTTAGCGGCAGCGGACAACGACGTAGACCGGGCCGAACAGGGAATTATTTTCATTGACGAGATTGATAAAATTGCCAAGAAAAAGAACCATAATTCCCGGGATGTCAGTGGAGAATCGGTGCAGCAGGGGATGCTGAAGCTGCTGGAGGGAGCGGATATTGAGGTACCCGTAGGCGCCAGCAGTAAGAATGCCATGGTTCCTTTGACTACCATCAATACTAGGAATATTTTGTTTATCTGCGGCGGCGCTTTTCCCGATTTGGACGAGATTATCAGGCAGCGTTTAAATAAGCAAAGCTCCATTGGCTTTGGGGCGGATTTAAAGGATAAATACGACAAGGACAAGAATATTCTGGACAAGGTTACGGTTGAGGACCTGCGTAAGTTCGGTATGATTCCTGAGTTTTTAGGAAGGCTTCCCGTAATCTATACCCTTCAAGGACTTTCCAAGGAGATGTTGGTGAAGATACTGAAAGAGCCCAGAAACGCTATTTTAAAGCAGTATCAGAAGCTGCTGGAGCTGGATGAGGTGAAGCTGGAGTTTGACGACAGCGCACTGGAGGCCATCGCCGAAAAGGCTCTGGAAAAAGACACAGGAGCCAGAGCCTTAAGGGCGATTATTGAGGATTTCATGCTGGATATTATGTATGAAATCCCCAAGGATGACAATATCGGCCGGGTAACCATTACCAGAGCCTATATTGAAGGAACGGGAGGCCCGGTTATCGACATTCGCAGCAATAGCTGCGGCATGGAGGAACGGGATAAGCTGGAAGAGATAGGTGAAGCAGCAACTTAAACAGGGACAGGGAAGAAGTCAGGTTTATCTTCGACTTCCTTCCCTGTTTTTTTCAAAACAGAGTAAATTATAGGAAAATGTGACAGAATTTGGAGTGGGTTTTCGTTAAAAATAAATCAATGTACTCATATACAATATACAGTGACCTATGTTATAATACTTAGGCATATCAAAAGGAGAGGAGGACAGAAGCGTTGGGGAGCCATAAGCTGAGATTAAAGTGGAAAAAAGGAGATTTTCTTGCGGTTGGCTTCGTTTTGGTTCTGGTCATTCTCACCACAGTTGTTTTTCATTTTTCGGTAAAATCCTCATCGGCAGCCATAGTTGCCGTTTACCAGAACGGAGAGCTGGTTAAGGAACTTTCGCTTAACCAGGATACCAGTTTTACTCTGACGGGAGACTATCAGAATGAAATTCAGATACGTCAGGGGAAGGTTGGAATAGCCAAATCTGATTGTCCGGGAGCAGACTGCGTACACAGCGGCTGGATTCATGAAGCGGGCAGAAGCATCGTCTGTCTGCCTAATCGGGTAGAGCTTCGGATAGAGGGAGAATCAGAAGTGGATTTCGTGGTAAAATAGGGAAAAGAAGAGGAAGTAATGAAGGGAACGAAACAACTGATTTATTGTGCGATATTAATATCATTAGCACTTGTACTTTCTTATATGGAGCGTTTTATCCCCCTGCAGATGCTGGTGGGATTGCCGGGAGTCAAACTGGGACTGGCTAACATTGTAACCCTGATGGCGCTTTATTTTCTGGGGAAAAGGAATGCCTTTACCATATTGATTCTCCGCTGCTTTCTGGGCTCTTTTTTCGGAGGCGGACTTTCCAGTCTGGCTTTTTCTCTGACGGGAGGAATTTTTGCACTGATTACCATGACACTAATGAGAAAAGTAAGGCTTTTTTCCGTTTACGGAGTCAGCATTCTGGGAGCGGCAGCGCACAATATAGGACAAATTGCGGTAGCAATGGTATTAATGAAATCTGTCTATGTGGCCGGTTATCTGCCCTATCTATTGATTGTCTCCATTTTTACGGGCCTGGCTACCGGCAGTATCTGTGCCGGAGTCTTTCGTATATTGGCGGTCAGCGGACAGATAGGTGAAAATTCATCAGGAATTTAGTAGGAGGAAAGTATGAAAAAACAAATCAAAAAATTATTAGCTTTAGGACTTGCGGCAGGGCTGCTTACAGCCTGCGGAAACACAACGGTGGTACAGTATAACGGTACTGTAGAGGGGACTAAGCAGCAGGCGGAGGCAGTTACAAGCGAGGCTGCCACAGAAGCGGAGGCCAGTGAAGCGCAGACTGCACAGGGAACATCCTCTGATGCAGTAAAGACCGGTGTTTCCATTCAGACCAAACTGGAAGGCGAAAACGCCGCTGCTGACAAGGAAGGCTATTCTCAGGCAGATATTACTATCGTAGCAGTAACCGTAGGGGATGACGGTGTTATTGATGATTGTGCAATCGATTCTATCCAGACTAAATTTAGCTTTAACAACGAAGGAAAGCTGGGAGAAGTGGCAAAGGAATATTCCAGTAAGAATGAGCTGGGAGAGGCTTATGGAATGAAAGCCGTATCTCCTGTGGGAAAAGAGTGGAATGAGCAGGCAGAAGCGGTGGCACAGTATGCTATCGGCAAGACCGTGGATGAACTGAAAAACGGTGCGGTGGATGAAGCAGGCAAGGCGAAAGACGCTGACCTGGCGGCTTCTGCAACGATTTATATCGGAGGCTTCGTAGGCCAGATTGAAGAAGCGGTGAATAACGCAGTGCATCTTGGTGCATCCAAAGGAGACAGGGTGGCAATTACCCAGACAACCAATGGAAAAAACTGTAAGGATGCCAGCGCAGAAGAGGACGGACTTACTCAGGCTTATGCAACTATCGGTATTTTAACCTTAAAGGATAAAACGATTTCCAGCATGGTTATTGACGGTGTACAGGCTAATGTAAATTTTGATACCACCGGAACCATTACTTCTGACTTGACCGCAAAGGTACAGACCAAAAATGAGCTGGGAGAAGCCTATGGAATGAAGGCAGCGTCCGGAATCGGCAAGGAATGGAATGAGCAGGCGGCAGCCTTTGCAGCTTATGTTACCGGAAAAACTCTGGATGAAGCAGCAGGAATTGCAGTATCTGAAGAAGGAAAAGCAGCGGACGCAGATTTAGCGGCATCCGTAACCGTTTCTCTGGGCGGATTTATTACGTTAATCGAGAAGGCAGCTCTGAATTAAAAGAACAGCATAAAATTTGCGGGGCTTAAGAGTTACATTATGGAGGAGAGTATGAAGCGTGTTTTGGCATTGGTTCTGGCGTTGATGCTTTTGCCAGGCTGTTCAGAGGTCGGTTCCGTTGCGACATTGACACAGTATCAGGCTACTTTTCTGGAGCTTTTTGACACCGTGACCGCCATTGTGGGATATGCGGAAAGTGAAGAGAAGTTTCAGGAGACTGCTGCCGGGATACGGGACATGCTGCTGGAATATCATCAGCTTTTTGATATTTATGAAAGCTATGAAGGAATTAACAATCTAAAAACCATCAATGACCAGGCCGGAATAGCCCCGGTAAAGGTAGACCAGCGAATTATCGACTTTTTGCTGGATTGCCGGGAATACTATGAAATGACTGAGGGAAGGGTGAATGTGGCTATGGGCAGCGTTTTGTCTCTCTGGCATGAGGCCAGAGAGGAGGGAATTAATAATCCTTCGGAGGCCAGGCTGCCAAAGGAGGAGCTGCTGAAAGAAGCAGCCCTCCACTTAAGCTTTGATACGGTGGTGATTGATGAAGAAAATCAGACCGTTTTTTTGACCGACCCTGACCAGAGCCTGGATGTTGGCGCCGTCGCTAAAGGCTGGTCTGTCCAAAAGGTAGGAGAACATGCTCCGAAAGGGCTTTTAATCAGTGTAGGGGGAAACGTTTATGCAACCGGGCCCAAGCCGGAGGGAGAAGCGCCCTGGGTAGTGGGAGTTCAATCCCCTGTTGATGAGGAGGAATACCTTCATACGCTGTATCTGTCCAAAGGAAGTATCGTTTCCAGCGGTGATTATCAACGGTATTATCAGGTGGAAGGAAAACGCTACCACCACATCATTGACCCGGATACTCTGTATCCGGC
>JBNMJJ010000173.1:0-5452 GCA_050873745.1 Lachnospiraceae bacterium
ATATTATATATAATATATATACTTTATCATAAATTATAAGCACAGACAATACCCACATCATATTAACAATGCCCAATGACAATGTTCATGAATAAGCTGCATATTCTACATAAAAGTACTTCAGTTAAGGAAAAGAGGCGGCATGAGCACACCCTGTGGAGAAAGGATTCTTTCTAATGATTACAGCGACTGGATAATCGACTTCGAACTTACACCGGAAATACAGGAACCTAATGAAGGGAATACAGATTACTGTTACCATCAGGTAGATAATCAGCTTGGGCTGGTATTTGCAAGACAGGACAGGATGAAGCCCATCAGCTTTTTAAATTATGCTTATCGGGCTATTCCCAGTGTATTTGGATTGCAGCAGGAGCCGGTAACACTCTCCGGAGAGACTTTCGACCCTACACCCTTAATTGACTCGGGAATTACCCCGCTCCAGCGGCCGCCTCTGAACCTTACGGGGAAAGGAACGATTATTGCCCTGTTAGATGTGGGGATAGATTACCAAAATCCCGTTTTTTTAAAGCCGGATGGCAGCAGCCGCATTTTGGCTATATGGGACCAGACGATTCAGGAAGGAGAGCCGCCGGAGGGATTCGATTATGGTACGGAATACCGTCAGGAAAAAATCAATGAAGCCCTAAGGAGCGAAAGACCCCTGGAAATAGTACCCTCTCAGGACACCAATGGTCACGGGACGGCTATGGCCAGCATAGCAGCCGGCAGCGTTGTTATCGGAGAGGGAGCCTTTAGCGGAGCTGCACCGGATGCGGATTTGGTGGTAATTAAGCTGAAGGAATGTAAGCCCTATCTTCGGGAATTTTATCTTTTACCGGAAAATGTACCGGCCTATCAGTCTACCGATATTATTATGGCCGTGGAGTATGCTGACCGCTTTGCCCGGTCTTTTTATCGTCCGGTGATTTTTTGCCTGGGAGTAGGCAGCAGCTTCGGCAGCCATACGGGGAGCTCGCCGCTAAGCAGCTATCTGAACCGTATTGCGGCGAAAAGAAGCCGGGTAGTGGTGGTGGCAGGAGGGAATGAGGGAAATACCGCTAATCATTATGAAGGCAAGCTGGACCCAGTGAACGGAAGCAATATAAACGAAAGCAGGAAGGAAATTGAGATTCGTGTGGGAGAGAAAGAAAAAGGCTTTCTGGCAGAAGTGTGGGGAAAGGCCCCAAACCAGTTTTCTTTGGGAATACGCTCTCCGGGCGGGGAAACCATACCGAATACGGGGGCTAAAGTGGGCAGGGGAGTGGAATATCAGTTTGTCTATGAGCAAACCAGGATTACGGTCAGCTATGCTTTAGTGGAGGGAGCCACGGGAGATGAACTGATTACCGTGAGATTTGAAAATCCTACCCCGGGAATCTGGACGATAATCCTGCAAAATGACAGCGGCCTTCCGGGAGCTGACTTTCATGTATGGCTGCCCATTTCTCAGTTTTTAAGTGCAGAAATCTATTTTTTACAGCCCAATCCCAATATTACCTTAACGGTTCCTTCCTATGCCCAGGACTGCATCACAGTTTCCTCTTATTCCACCCAAAATAACAGTATTTATGTGAGAAGCGGAAGAGGATTTTCAAGAGGAAGTATGATTAAACCGGATTTGGCGGCACCCGGGGTGGATATTTCCGTGGTGGTAAGGGGCCTGCCGGGAGAAGTCAGGCTGGGTAAAATGAGCGGCTCCTCCCTGGCGGCAGCCATCACCGCAGGGGGGATTGCCCAGTTTATGCAGTGGGCAGTTACGGATAATCATGCCAATTATCTGCGCACCAGTGAGGTGAAAAATTATCTCATCCGGGGGGCCGTAAGAGATACCAATCTGACTTATCCCAACCGGCAGTGGGGCTTCGGTAAGCTCTCTATTCAGGGTGTTTTTGATTCTCTGGCTGGGCCATAAAAGTAGGATAGCGAAACAGCAGTGTCCTTAAGGACTTCCAATGAAAGGGAAAAAGAGGCCAGAAATAGCTTTTTTTCCCAAAGGTAGGAGTGGTAAGGATGGAAAACAGCACTAATGCCAGTCCGACAAAAAATCCCCAGGTAGGAAAGAATCCTGTAGCCAGGATTAAAAAGAGCCGGTAAAGGCGGATGGCATCACCCAAATCCACACTGACCAGTCCCAAAGTGGAAAGCAGGGTGGCGGCTCCATAGAAAATTACCTCTTCATTGGTCCATTCCAGTCCAATGGCAGTATCACCAATCAGTAAACCGCCTACAATGGCCAGAGCGCCGGAATAACCGGCGGCAGTATGGGAAGAGGCGTATTTAAATAAATCCAGACCCAACTCCACAAAAAGGACGTAAATAAACAGCGCCAGAGGAGTGCTGTCCATGGGAACCAAACTTTGAAAGGGGAGGGGAAGCCACTGGGGATTTTGGGACAGAAGCAAAAACAGGGGCATCAAAAGGAGGCTGATAAGAAGGCAAATCAGCCGAACGAGCCTTAGCCAGGTTCCCACCAGCGGACTTTTGTAATAGTCCTCCGGGCTCTGGGTAAATTGGAAGAGGGTACAGGGCAGCACCAGAGCAAAGGGAGAATTATCCACAATCGCCAGAATATAACCCTCCGTCAGGTAGCTGCAGGCCACATCCGGTCTGGCCGTAAGGAAGAAGGCGGGCATAGGGTGGAAAAAGGATTTTTTTACTAAAAGCTCCTTTAAGCTGTGGATGCCCATGGTGAGGGTGGTAGCCGAAAGGGAGGATAACTTTGCTTTTACTTCCTTCAACAGTTTGGGGTCACAGGAGCCCTCCAGGTAGGCAAGGGCCACATCGGTCTGGCTCAGAGTACCGATATTTTGCAGGGAAAAAATGAGCTTCGGGCTGCGGAGCCTGCGGCGGATAAGGCAGCAGTTGGTGACCAGGCTTTCGACGAAGCCGTCTTTAGCTCCCTGAATTACTTTTTCCGTGTCCGGCTCCTCCACACTCCTTCCGGGATAGTCTCTGGCGTCGATAATCAGCCCCTGACCGTAGCCCTCTATCAGCAGCACGCAGAGGCCGCAGAGAACAGAGTTGACCAGCTCTTCGCCGGAAAAGGAAAATTCAATCTGAGTATAGAGAAACTGACTTTTTATCTGCTCCGGTAAAGCTTTAATCGGTGTTTTTCCCGCTTCTTGAAAATCGGAGAGCTGGATTTCGGAAAAAATTTTGAGAATCACATCCAAATCACAAAGGCCGTTCAGAGCCAGAAAAAAACAGGGAGTATCTCCCAGCATCAACTCCCTGGTAACGAAGTCATAGCTGTCATTTAAGGGAAGATGACTGGAAAAAAACTCCTTGTTTTTCTGCAAAGATGTACTGAGGGAAAAAGATTCAGATTTGGACATAAAAGACCTCCTGTATTTTTTTCTTAGTATGGGTATATCATTGAGAATTATACATGAAGGCAGAATTGAAGTTTCTTATTTGGAGTACCTTAAGGAAGCACTGATTAAAGCTGATTCAATCACCGCTTCCCTAATACGCTGATGAGGGAGCCAATCAGGATACAGAAATCAGAAAGATTAAACACAATTCGGTTAAGAGTCTTAAAGGGCGTATTAAAGGAAAAATAGTCCACCACATATTTGCGTTTCAGGCGGTCATAGGTGTTGGAAAAAGCTCCGCCCAAAAGCAGGGAAAGTCCCAGCTTGAGGAGATGGTTTCCCTTCTGAAACAGGGTCAGGAAAAAAAGGATGCCGATACCTACCGTAAGGAGGCAGGAAATGAGATGAAGCAGCTTTTTGCGGGATTCCATCAGATGTAGAAAAGCCCCCTGATTATGATGGCGGCGAAGCAGGATTCGCCCGTTAAGAACAGGGATGTCCCGGGAGGGGTCAAGCTCCTTTTCCGCTTTGTTCTTAATGAAGTATTCCAATCCGATAATCAGTAAAACCAGAAAAAGATAAAACATCATAGTATCCTTTCTTTTGGGTATACTTAAGGAAACGGTGATTTAATCAGCATTGCCTTAAGTAAAATAAGGTAAAGGGCAACGATAAAAGCCGAATCGTTACCGCAGGATAAGAATAGTATATCGCAGAAGAGAGTTTTAATCCAGTGTACAAAAAGAAAAAATTTTGGTACAATCAAAGCAATACCAGTAAATGAACGGGGAATAGTCAGGTGAAAAAAGGAAACGGTCTAATAATGACAGTGATGTCATTTCTTTTTCTTGCTCTTAGTGCCGGATGCGGCGGCCAAAGGGAAGAGGAATACATAGAGGCGGCAGCACATAAGCCGCTGGTGAATATAGCCCACGGCCTGCCCAAAGGGGGAGTGGCGGTGGTGAATGATGAAATCGCCAGGGCTTTGGAAGGGGCAGAGGATGAAGGAGAAGAGGGCAGCAGGATGATTACAGCACAAGCCTCAGAGAAGCCCCTCCCCCCTCTGAAGGGAAGGGTGAGAGTGGCCGTCGTCGGCCAGCCCAACGAGAGGATTTTAGAGGCGGCAGCGCCTTTGCTGAGACAACGGGGTTATGAGCTGGAGGCGATAAGCTGTGAAGATTATGACAGCCCCAATGCTCTGCTTTTGGAGGGAAGGGCAGAGGCGAATTTTTTTCAGCATTCAGCCTATTTACAGCGGTATAATCAAAATAAGAACAAGAATTTAATTTCTCTTGGGGCGGTACACTATGAGCCTATGGCCATATACCCGGGTACCTGTAAAACGCTGGAGGACCTGGGAAAGGGGGCAGCCATCGGCGTTCCCGAGGGGCCTACCGGTTATGCCCAGGCCCTGCTTCTTTTGCAGCAGGAAGGGCTGCTTAAGCTGATGGAGGATACGGATTTAACCGCCGTCTGGGAGGATGTGGTGGAAAATCCTCTGGAGCTTAAGCTGGTGCCGATGGAAGAGGAGGAGCTGGTTTCTTCTCTGGACAGATTGGACTTAGCCGTTTTCCATGGAGGTTACGGCCTGTGGAAGGGAATTTCCCCTTCTGCGGCGCTTGCCAGGGAGGAAAACAGTTCCCTGGCGGCAGAGATGCTGAGCCAGATTCTGGTAACCGCAGGCAGCGAGGAAGCGGAGCAGCCCGGGGCCGCAGAGGCAGAAGCCCCGGCAGAGCAGTCTGGGGCGGATGAAGTAAAGGCTATTGCAGGGCGGCCCGGGGCCGCAGAAGCGCAAGTTCTGACAGAATCCTCCTCAGAGGAGGGGCTGGCGGCCCTAATGGAGGTATTAAAATCGGAAGAAATGAAGGAATATATCAACAGACAATATCAGGGAAGCATTGTGGTTTTAGAGTGAGCGGTAAGCCGGTAACGGCACAGATACCGGAGAAAAACAGGCTGAAACCAAAGATTGGAGGTTCAATGAAAATTTCGGCAAAGGGGCGTTATGCGGTTCAGGTTATGGTGGACCTGGCCATGCACGATAACGGAGAGTGCATTAAAGTAAAGGATATTGCCAGACGCCAGGGGATTTCGGAGAAATACCTGGAGCAGATTATCGGTCTTCTCAATAAGGC
>JBNMJJ010000174.1:0-5398 GCA_050873745.1 Lachnospiraceae bacterium
ATCCAGAACAGCTTTTGTAGCCGTAGAGTAGCCGGCCTGCTCTACCTCATCGGGCAATTCAAAAATAACTCTGGTTCCTGCCAGCTTTGCCAGATGATTTGCCAACTCTGCCAAAGTAAGCACACTCCCCGAATCAGAAACGTTGTAAGCCTCCCCCGATTCGCCCTTCAGCATCAGCAAAAGTATCGCATCTGCACAGTCATCTTCATAGGTATAGGAATACAGTTGATTCCCCTTACTTTTCAAAATAATATCTTCTCCTGCCGCCGCCTTATGGATAAACTGAGAAATCGCTTTGCTGTCCGCCTCCAACAGCCCGGGACCATATACTCTTGACAAACGGGGAATGACAAAATCAATATTATACTGTTTTGCATAAGCATTGCACAGACTCTCTCCCAGCCGCTTTCCTTCCGGATAACCTGCCCGAAGAGTATTGCAATCTATATATCCCAGATAATCCTCTTTAAAGGTATCTGCATCCCCTCGATTTTCTCCATAAACTTCTACGCTGGACAGAAAAAGAAAACGACCGCATTTATGTTCAACCGCATAATCCAGCAAATTCTTCGTTCCCCATACATTGGCAGTTATTGTCCCAATGGGGTCTGTGGCATACTGCCTGGGATGGGTATTGCTTGCTCCATGAATAATATAGTCGAAGGTTCCCCTGTCCGGAAGCGGTTCGTTAATATCCGCTGCCACATAGGTAAACTCAGGCAAATCCATAAATTCAGACAGGCGTTCTGTTGCCCTTTCCTTGTTCCGGCTTATTCCTGTTACCTGAATATTTACCTTTTTTTCCTTGTTATAATTCATAAGAGTGCGAATCAAGGCTGTGCCAATCATCCCGGTTGCACCCGTAATCAGTATTTTTTTATGAAAAAATGCTTCTTTCATCTTCGAATTCCTCTGTCTAAATTTTGTGCTGTAAATTGACTTGTTTCCCTAAATGTGCAGATTTGTTCTGCAGACAGTGATTATAGATTGGATATTAGATGTTCAAACTGCTCCAGTGAATCGGCTTTTGCCGCTGCTTTAAGCATGGCCTTCAGCTTTTCGGCATCCGTTTCAGACATAATACGATTATAGAGAGCTTCACTGATGACTCCTAACTCTTCCGTCAGCTCAAGGATAGCATTTCTTTTGGCCTTTATTTCGCCCTTTGCTTCTCCCCTTGCTTCCGCTGCCTTTCTCTCTTCCCGTAATAAATCCTCTAACAACATATACTGCCGCTCCATCTCCCGATTCTTCTTCACGCTGCGAATGCTTTCCTGTAGCTGCCTGACGTAGACATCCTTCGACGCTATATCAAGCCCCGGTGCATCTTCCCGGATAAAGGTTAAAAAGGCTTCTACCTCTTCGGAAATCTCCTCCCGGTTCTCACCACGGGTATTCAGAAACAGACTTCTGCTCCCATCCCCCATCGATAACTGAGACAGCTCCAGGCAACGGTTTTCAAACGTATAACAGTATTTCCTCTGCCCAAAGGGGTCGAAATCACAGATAAAAATGACGTAGGCCTCCGGCAGTTCGTCATAGGTCTGACCGCTCAGCAGTAAATCCATATCCATCTGGCTGTGATAGTACCGGCTCCGTTTGCCCAGCTCTTCCCTCACGACCTGCATCTCCACATCATACCGGGTGTTCTTCTCATCCCTGGCATAAACATCCAGACGAACGCCTTTGTATTCCGGGTTATAAATAATGCTCTTTTCGTAGCTGATTTCTATTCGTTCAATTCGGATGTCCAACAGCATTTCCAGAAGCCTCTTGCAGTTCTCCTTCTGGACCATGACCGCCGCAAACATGAAATTGTCACGAATAGTTAAATCCTGTAGTTTCTTTCTATTACTCATCTATTCCTCCTTCGACAGAGGAATTCTGAGTTAATAATAGCATAATACTGTTTTTATTTCTACTGTTTTTTGTGAAATAAAAAATTCTTATCATTACTGCTATCACTTTATTCCTATTTCCAGTTCTCCGGTAAGCCTGTCTCCCCGCCATTTCATTCATATTAATTATAAGACAATCAGCTTTTCCTCATCTACAATTTGGCATAACTGATTATAGATTTCTTTTACATATAAATTAGTGGCAATAATGACATGGTCATACTCCTCCCTTTTTTGCAGAACCGACAAGTCGAATATTTCCTCATTCAGAAACTTCTTCCCAGTCAGCGAACTATCCTTGTCCACAAAGCCTAAAATCGGAATAGCATATGTCTTTAAGCAATCGGCCAGAAGCCTTCCGGCTCTCCCTGCAGGATATATATACGTTCTGCCCAGCGTTCCAGCAAAATCAAAATCCTTAAAATCAATATATCTTAAAATACTCCCCTTAGGCCCTCCATTTTCATGAATTTCAGCTAACGAAAAGGTGCGCTCCTCATTCACTTTTTCTTTTCTGTGCAATGTACATACTCTATACGCTTTTTGCCCTTTAAAATACAGAATTCCCGTGGCCTCACTTATTTTATCACAATGATATGTATTCTTTTCCCACTCCAACAGCTTATCTCTGTCTGTATCTACATAATAATTGTCTATTTTCTTTACCCCGGCAGTGTCTGAAAATTCATCTTTGTTTTTTAAAATTCTGTTGGATAAGTCTGCCATAATAATATTCGTTTCGTAGTAAAACTCTTCATCAAAACTAATATTACTCTTAATATTTTTTTGTTTCACAACCATTTTGTTACTATCTTTAGCTGCCCATCTCTGTGCGTGCTTAATATGAAACGCCGCCTTATTCTTCCATTCAACAACATTTAGTCCTTTTATTTTAGCTTCGTATAAGAACCAATGGTCCCATTCCGGCCTTCCTATCATAAATCCTTTGTCCGGAAAGGCTGCAATATATTTGCTTAAGAAGAAAAATACATCTATTCCTGAAAAATAATATTCCCCGTCCGTATCATTTTCCTTTTCTATATCATACCTGTGGAGGATTAGAACACTATTAGCAGAATCTGCAAAATGTCTTTTTATATCTTCTTTCTCAATTCCTCTTAAAAAAATATCAGAATTGATAATCCCGCAAATTTCTTCTTCCCCGGAATTTGCCTTAAGAACCTGAAGCATATCATAAATATATGGGAATGGTTTCCCCGTCGTTTCCTTTCCCGACCGGTTCAACTCGAAAAAGGATATGTCAGGAAAAAAACCTTCAAGTCCTTTGAGCTCCTCCTTCACATTACAGGAAATGACCCTAAAGCCAATATCCTTCCATGTTTTTACTGCCTTTTTCTGTTTTTCCAATTCCCAGATGTCTTCTGAGTACATTAACGATGTTACAATGAGCATACTTTTATTTCCCCGTTATTTTTCATCCAGAGTTTCCCATCAAACTCATTCCATATTTCTAGTTTTTCTTTTGGTATTTTCTCGGCTAGTTCCTGATATATTTCTTCATTATACATATTGGATATGATTAAAACCTTGTCATATGAATCAAACTCATTTAATACCGCCGGTGAAAATACTTCCAAATCATGAATTTTTCTGCCCTGCAAAAGCTTCGATTTATCTATGAATCCTAATATTTCCATTCCGTCCGCTATTTTTGCGTATCTTTCAGCCCATTTCTGAGCCACGAAACCAGCCGGATACAAATAATATTTTCCTTTATATATGTTTATGGCTTCTTCCCCCGGTTCCTCTACCAGTACGCTGCAGGAATATACCTGAGAGTTCTTTTTTGCCAATCCTTTATTATCTCTGACTTTACTGTCTGATTTCAGGACAGTAATAGGGCTTATCTGAGCATTGAATTTAGCCAGCATCTGCTCGTTACCGTTATCAACCACTAATCTATAAGTTGTTTTGTTTCGCCAATAAACATTCCATTGCATATAATTACAGCAATAGGTTTCCATTGTCCAGATAATTAAATCCAGCATAACGGAATTTGCCACTATGGGATAAGGAATGTCTATTAAATAGTCAGCACTTTCATCACCGCAACCTGCTGTAGCATTCTTATGGGTTTGCTCCTGTAGATTAAAATTATCTTTTTTACTTTTGATTCTGACCTTTTTTTCCCTCATTTCATCCGTTACATAGCAGATTTGTAAATTAGTGTCTGAAATTATCTCCCAAAATTTTTCTTTTAAAAAGGAAGTGGTATCTTCCTTATTTATATTTGGAAAATATTTTTCGCACAAATCCTTCGTAATATTATCTACCATTCCTGCATCCCACTGAGCAGAGTGGCGTACATGAAAAATAACAGGATTGATGAGTTCCTTTATCCCTATTCCCATCTTATCCAGATAAATAGGAATCCAATAGTCCCACATAATCTGTCCCAATATCAGATTATCATCGGGCAGTAAGTGAAGAATACCTTTACTAAAAAAAAATGCGTCTATTCCTCCAAGGTACATAAATGAGTTCAAATTTTGGGCATCATCCAAGGTATCTACCTCGTGCCGCCGCATAAAAACAGCCTTGCTTTTTGCTTCCTGAAACAAAAATTCATACATATCCTTAGAAAAATTCCGTAAATGTATATCTGAGTTTACAATACCTCCGACTTCACATTTACTTTGCTTTAAAATCTGCAGCATATCATATATGTATGGGCAGGGTTTTCCCATTACAGCCGTCGCATCTCTTTCTGTCTCTACAAATTCTACCATAGGAAATTCGTCCTTTAATACCTCGATTTCCTGTAAACAGTTGCAGGAAATTATTTGAAAACCACTTTCCATCCATGACAGAATTGCTGCTTTTTGATTTAATATATTTTTAGGCGCAATGGACGTTACCAATGTAATTTTCTTCATTTAACTTACCCTTCCATGTCATAGCCACTGGAAATAATGTCTGCCAAAAAGTAAAAATCCTTTCTGTACTCAAAGCCCATTTCCTCTAATTGTGCTGCTATTTCTTTCTCATAATTAAGCAGAGAAACGATAATAACTGCCTGTCCCTTATAAGATAATAAATTTGCAGGCGGGATGACTTCCTCATCGCCTCCCGCCTTGTTATCTGCAAAGCCTTTTATCGGAATATTATTTATCTCCATCCATTTGTACAGGCTCCTTCCAACGTATCCTGCGCCGAATAATATATATTCCGTATCTGTGCCATCCTTCCCTTTTCTAAAAAAACGGCTCACAGAGTTTCTCGTTTCTTCTTTTTTCCACATATCGGAGAAAAAACCAAACCATTTGTATTCTTTTTCATTGACATCGTCTTCATTTCCTCCTTCATCTTCTCTGACCATATATCCCTGCTGCTGAATATAAGGAGTCCAGAATTTTTTATCATATCGCTTCCAGGCATGACACCCGAATGGAAGATGTCCCTTGTTCAACTGAAAACATTTTTCCACCTGCTTCTCAAAGGAAAACTGTAATGCCACATCAAACGGGGCTGTTTTAAAA
>JBNMJJ010000175.1:0-5397 GCA_050873745.1 Lachnospiraceae bacterium
GAAGCTATTCGAACGGCTTACCGTACACTTTTGATACAGACCAACCCGGAGGATGACCCAGAAGGGTTTAAGCGGCTGCGGGAGGCCTATGAAAAGGCAGTGGAATATGCCAGAAGGGCAGAGCCGCAGGAGACACAGGCAAAGGAGGATTCCTCTCCTGTGGGGAAGTGGATGCACCAGGTTGAGGAGGTTTATGCATCCCTCTCCAGACGGCTTGACGAAAAGGAATGGAAAAGGCTGGTTCATGATGACATCTGCATGGACTTAGAGCAGGGAGACGAGGCAAAACAAAGGCTGTTCGTCTTTCTGGCGAATCATTACCGATTGACGAGCAAAATCTATCAGATTTTGGATGAGGCATTTCATATCAGGGAGGATGAGCAGACTTTTCGTGAACATCTTCCCGGGGAATTCGTGGATTATCTGCTAAACAGGATTGCAGATGATACTGGCGATATGGATTTTGATTTTTCTGATTTTAAGGGTGCGGATGATGCGGATTATGATGCGTTTCTCAACTATTACAATAATCTGACGGTGGAGACGCAAAATCAAAATGGAACTGAAGCCAGTCAGATTATCCGGGCAATGGAAGAGCTTGGTATTGAGCATCCGCTGCTTGATTTGGAAAAGGCACGCACGGCACAGCTTTTGGGGGATAACGAAACGGCTCTGCACATTATACGGCCTCTGCTTGAGGCATATCCGCATATGCTGCGCATTCAGGTGATGGGCGGGGAGGTTCTTTACCTCTGTGGCTTGCATGAGGAAGCAAATCAGTTATTTTTGGCATATGAGGAAAACGGTTACTATATTGTTGAAAAATATTTATGCCTGTATGCAGAAGAAAAGGGAAACTTGCCCGAGGCAATCCGCCATTGCTGCAGAGCACTGCAGTATGCAGAGGATTCAGAGCTTATGGAGAAGAGGGAAAGGCTGGATGACAGGCTGATTGAGCAGTGTGAGCTAAAGGCGGTCAATGGTTCTTTGACAGATGAGGAGGCATCCTGCCTGATTGGCGCTTACAGCAGGAGGGAGAAGCCGGAGAAGGGCGTTGATTTTCTGGAAAAATATCCGGAGTATGCCGGGAGGATGGAACGCCTGCATGAGTACCTCTCCATTCTCTATTTCCAGCTAAAGCGGTATGAGGACGGAATTGCGGAATGCGCCCTATGGAGAAAGAGTCTTGTGGAAGGGGAAAAGCAGGAAAAGGAAACGAATAGCTGGATTCATGAGGGAGAAAGCTGGTTTGCTCTTGGGCGAAACGGGAAAAAGGGGGCCTATGCGATGGCGTTAAAGGCCTTCGAGGCTGCATTCCGTTTAGCGCCGGAGAATCTGCACATTCATCAGAAAATCCTGGATGTGACGATTTGCATGGAGCAGTATGAAAAAGCCGTGGCGCTGGCAGATGAAATCATTGCCATCAACAATCAGTGGTTTCCCGCTTTCGTACAGAAGCAAAAAGCATGCTTTGAACTTCACCGGGCACAGGAGGTCATCGACTGCTTTTATGATGCCAAACGAATCTATCCGGGCTTTTCCGGCATCTATGAGAAGGCAGCGGAAGTATTCCTCCTATATCGACAGTGCGGGGATGCAGACAACATATTAAAGCAGGCCCAGGAGGCAAATGTTGTAAGCCCGTTGCTTGACATCTTAACTCTGCGCTCTATGCGTATAAAGGAATGGGAGCTGAGGGAGGAGCAGCGAAAACGGGGAGAACGGCCATCCAATCCGGGGAAAGAGCTTAAGGATTTGGCTTACCGTCTTAAAGAGAAGTTTAAGAAGGAACCGGCAGATGCAGAAACTATGGGCAGACTGTTTGAAGAGCTGGGAAGAGTGGAAAGTGATATGAAGGACTTCCGGCAGGCAGCCCGGTACTTTAGAAAAGCCATAGCATATCATGACAGGCCCTTTTATCATTATCTACTGGCAAATGCGCTGTTTGATGGCAATAATGAGGAGCAGGCGCTGAAGGAATATCATATTTACGAGGAAGCCAATGGTCCGGATGAAGGCCTCTATATCAATATGGCAAGATGCTATCGCAGCAATGGTAACCGCAAGAAGGCAATCGTCTATTTTAAAAAGGCGCTTAAAGTGAATCGGGCAAACGATGAGGCCAACGCTGCCATTTCGGAGCTTTACTACCGGATGCTTTTGGACAGTGGCAATAAACATTATGGACGGCGTGCCCTTACTTATGCCAGCAGTCAGTTAGAGCTTATACCCGAGGATGGTTATTATCTGCGGGAACGGGGACTGATTTATCTTAGAATGAAGTGTTATCAGGAGGCGATGGCTGATTTCAATCATTCCCTGGAGGTGGAGAAAAGCCCTTATGGCTTTAATATGAAGGGAAGGGCCCATTTCTACATGGGACAATATGAGGAGGCTTTGGCAGCATACCGGAAGGCTATTGAGCATATGGAAAAAGACAACAGATTCACAGCGCCCTATAGCAATATACTGGAGTGTCTTATACGCATGGGGAGGGACGACGAGGTGGAAAAATGGTTTCAATCCTGCGTCAGCTTCTTTCCTGCCGAAAGGGACAAGGAGGTCTTTCGCAGCAGTATGAGCTGGTGGTATGGGATACGGGGAAGGTTTGACGAGAAAAAAAGTATTTTGAAGATACTCAGGAAAGTAGATAGCATTACTGAGCGAAAGTTTGATATAGAAATGTTGAGAATCGACGAATTGACGCAAAAAGTAACGGGGCGCACCCTTGTGGAGCGTGGGAAGGAGCTGGTGGAGAGGTATAACGATGCCGAGGTATGGGAGGAACTGTCTCGTATTTATCTGTTTGAGATGGATGACAGGAAAAATGCCCTGAAGGCAGCCCTTACTTCTCTGAAAAAAAGTGAAGAGCGTGGAACGGTCTGGGAAAACAGGAACATACTGCTGCACATCATCTGGTGCTATGACCTCTTAGGGGAACGGGAGAATGCGGTGGCTTACAGAGAGCGTTTTTTTCAGGAGCTTAAGTCAAAATACCGCTACAACCCGAAGCAAAGCGTCCTGGAACAATATATGGATGATGTGGACGATGATGTAGACCATATTCTGGATTTGACAATCTGTTATCTGTGGACAGGGGAGCTTGACAAGGCAGAGGAATATTTTTCCATGCTGAAGGAAGGGCAGATGTGCCGTAGCTGCAAGCAGACGGTATGCCATGACATTATGGCAATGCAGGGACGAATCTATGAGGCGAAGGGGAATATACCGGCTGCAATCGAATGCTATGAGAGGACGCTGAAGGTATGCGCCACTCACAGGGAGTGTATTTACCGCATCAAGCTGCTGAAGGGCAACAAAGGAAAAAAGAAATTATTTAAGTTATTTTGGAGAGGCATGGTATTATTATGATAATAGGAATTGACCTGGGAACAACGAACTCACTGGCGGCATATTACGGAAAAGAAGGGGCTGCGATTATTCCTAATCGTCTGGGAAAGAATCTTACGCCCTCCGTAGTTGCTTTGGACGAGGATAATCATGTGTTGGTGGGAGAGACGGCGAAAGAATATGGTATGCTGTACCCTACCCGCATGGCACAAGTGTTCAAGCGTTCCATGGGAAGCGATAAAAAATACGTTCTGGGAGACAGGGAGTTTACGGTGGAGGAATTATCCTCCTTTGTTCTTCGGGCTTTAAAGGAGGATGCAGAAAGTTTTCTGGGAGAAGCCGTCACAGAGGCAGTCATCAGCGTACCCGCCTATTTTGATGACAAGAGGCGCAAGGCTACGAAACGTGCCGGGGAGATGGCAGGGCTCAAGGTGGAGCGGATTGTCAGCGAGCCCACAGCGGCTGCAATCGCCTATGGCTTGTATGAAAAAACGAAAAATACCCGATTTCTTGTGTTCGACCTCGGCGGCGGAACCTTTGATGTATCCATTTTGGAGCTGTTCCAGAATATTCTGGAGGTGCGCGCCGTGGCAGGGGACAACTATCTCGGCGGCGAAGATTTCACGCTGATTTTGATGGAGGAGTTCTTAAAAAGAAATGAAATTGATTTGGACAAGCTAAGCGAGCGTGAGCTTGGCAGGCTGCAAAAGAAGGCGGAGGAGGCGAAGCTGGGCTTTACTGATGCAGAACAAAGTGAAATGAAGCTTACTTTGGACGGCAGGGAGCAGGCGATGACGATTTCTCTCACCGAATACGAAAAGCTTTGTGAGCCGCTTTTGCAAAAAATACGCAAGCCGGTCCAAAGAAGCCTTGCAGATGCACATATCAAGCTGTCGGACATTGACGTGGTTGTGCTGGTGGGAGGCGCCACGAAGCTGCCCGTCGTGAGAAATTTTATCGTAAAGCTGTTTCGTAAATTTCCTGACACCACTATCAATCCGGATGAAGCGGTGGCCCTTGGGGCAGCAATCCAGGCGGCGATGAAGGAGCGGAGAGAGGAAGTAAAGGAGGTTATCCTGACAGACGTTTGTTCCTTTACTCTGGGCACAGCGGTATCTATCGACCGGGGCAACGGTCTGTTTGAATCCGGTCATTTCTTTCCGATTATCGAGAGAAATACGGTGATTCCTGCCAGCCGTACTGAGCGGCTTTATACGCTCCGTGACAATCAGGAAGTGATACGGGTCGATGTGCTGCAAGGAGAGAGCCGCTTTGCAGGGAATAATTTGCTGCTGGGAAGATTAGAAATTCCTGTGCCCAAAAACAAGGCGGGAGAGGAGGCAGTGGATGTCACCTATACCTATGATATTAATTCCCTGTTGGAGGTGGTGGTGAAGGTCGTTTCCACAGGAGAGAGCCATAAGGAAATTATCTGCGGCAGGGAGAACGACATGACTCCCGAAGAGATTGAAGTACGCATGAAGGAACTTTCTTATCTGAAAATCCATCCTCGGGACCAGGAAGAAAATCGCCTGCTTTTGCTGCGTGGAGAAAGGCTGTATGAGGAAAGTACCGGAACTGACCGGGTACTCCTTTCTATGTGGCTCCGCGCTTTTGAGGAGGCGTTGAACAGTCGGGATGCAGGGGAGATTGAGGATGCGAGACGGAAACTAAGGGAGCAGTTTAAGAATTTGGAGACAGAGGAGTAAGGTTTCCTCCCTCTGGCCCAAAGTGACAAAAGGCAGAGAAAGCCGGCTCTGGGAAGAAAATCCCGGAGCCAGTTTGTTTTTATCAACTCTCAAACACCTGGGTGTACCGAAAACATGTTTTTCTTTCAGCGGATGTTTATCGTGTGCTTCACGATTCTTATGGATTTTCTCTTTGAGTAAAGCTACAAAAAACAGCACTTCATCATGGCAACATATTTCTGTTTTTTTACTATTAGCACTTCTCTAAAAAAATTAAAATAAAAAAATGAAAAATAATGTTGACAAAGGAAAAAGGCTGTGGTAGTATGATTAAGCTGTCGCAAGGGAACACACCTTA
>JBNMJJ010000176.1:0-5389 GCA_050873745.1 Lachnospiraceae bacterium
GAGCATATTAAAGCCTTAACCGGGCTGATGGAAAAGGAGGTTCCTATCCGTCGGCAGATAACCAGAAAACGGTATGTCACCTCTGAAAGGCAGACTCTTGCCTTTGGTCTGGAGGACCCCTTCCTGGTGGTAGGAGAAAGAATCAATCCTACAGGAAAAAAGAAGCTGCAGGAAGAACTGCGGGCCGGAAGAATGGATATGGTAACGGAGTTTGCTGTGGCCCAGGAGGAGAAAGGCGCATCCATTTTGGACGTAAACATGGGGATGAGCGGTGTAGATGAAAAGGAGCTGATGTTAAAGGCTCTGGAAGAAATTTCCCAGGTAACCAACCTGCCTCTGTCCATCGACTCCAGCTACATCAACGTCTGCGAGGCGGCCCTGCGCCGTTATCCCGGAAGGGCGCTCTTAAACTCCATTTCCCTGGAAAAGGAAAAGGTGGAAAAACTGCTTCCGGTTGCCAGAAAATACGGCGCCATGTTCGTCCTTCTTCCCCTTTCCGATAAAGGCATACCGGAAACCCTTAAGGAAAAGGTGGAAATTATCGATACTCTGGTAGAAAAAGCCCTTGCCCTTGGCTTTACCAAAGAGGATATTGTGGTGGACGGCCTGGTGGTGACCGTAGGAGCCAACAAAAGCGGAGCCCTGGAAGCCCTGGAAACCATCCGTTACTGCAAGGAAAACGGTTTGGCGACCACCTGCGGACTGTCCAACATCTCCTTCGGCCTTCCTGAGCGGAGTATGATTAATACAGGCTTTCTCACTATGGCTATCCAGGCCGGCCTTACCATGGCCATTGCCAATCCCAGCCAGGATTTGCTGATGGCAGCCGCCTTTGCCAGTGATTTGCTGCTGAACAAGGAAGACAGCGATATTCGCTATATCGAAAAGATGGAAACCATTTCCATCGGAACCGCTGCTCCCAAGGAGGTTACAGCCAAGGAAAGTACGGCAGCCGGAGACTCCCCTTTATACGAACTGGTATTAAAGGGAAAAAAGAACCAGATTGTGGATGCCACCAAAGAGCTGCTGGCTGAGGGAAGAGAGGCAAGTGAGCTTTTAAACAACAGCCTTTTGCCTGCGATAAATGAAGTGGGAGAATTATTTGACCAGGGAAAATACTTCCTGCCCCAGCTCATTAACAGCGCAGAAGCGATGAAGGCCTCCATTGCCATTTTACAGCCTCTTCTGGTACAGGAAGCGGATACCAAAGACATGCCGGAGATTGTCGTTGCCACCGTAGAAGGAGATATTCACGATATTGGCAAGAATCTGGTGGCTTTAATGCTGAGAAACTATGGCTTTATCGTCCATGACCTTGGGAAGGATGTGCCCAAGGAAGAAATCGTGGCAAAGGCCATGGAAACCAATGCGGCCATAATCGGCCTGTCGGCCCTGATGACCACTACCATGCAGGAAATGAAGCAGGTAATCGATTATGCCCATAAAATGAACTGTAAATCGAAAATCATTATCGGAGGAGCCGTAATTACAGAGGACTATCAGAAGCAGATTGGGGCTGACGGCTATTCCAAGGATGCGGCAGAGTCCGTAAAACTGGTAAAAAGGCTGCTTAACATATCATAATCCGGGAAAGGAACAAAGAAGTATGGAAGATTTAGGGGTAAAAAAACTGATAGAAGAAATTCGTGAGGAGAATGAAGTGGAAAGAAGCTATCTGAAAAAGCAGTTGAATATGATGCGGGTACTGATGGTCAGTATGGCAGCCATTGTCTGCATTCTTGTGGTTACCCTGATGATTCTGGTTCCCCAGATTACCGCCACACTGGATAACGCCAATCAGGCATTGGGAGAGCTTTCCACTACAGCGGCCAAGGTGAATGAAGTATTTACCTCCGTACAGCTTCTTGTGGAGGACAGCAGTGCGGGTGTAACCCAGGCAATCGAGAAGCTGAACAGCATCAATTTTGAAGGCTTAAACCAGTCCATAGAGGATTTGGGAAAGGTGGTTTCTCCCCTGTCCGAATTTTTTTCCAGATTTAATTAGTTGTTTTTCCTGCTTTAATGTGTTAAAATCATAAACTAACTATTCAATTACTGACAAATCCGGTAAGAAATGGACTGCCGCCCGGCAGCATCATGAAGAATAGCAGGAAAACTAAAGTTATGCTGACAAAAGGAGGATGTTCTATGATTGGTGCAGATGTCATGATTAAATGTCTGGAAAAAGAAGGAGTAGACGTGGTTTTCGGGTATCCCGGTGTAGCCATCTGCCCTTTTTACAATAGTATTTTAAACTCGGATATTCGTACGGTGCTGATTCGTACGGAGCAGAATGCGGCCCATGCAGCCAACGGCCTGGCAAGGGTGACGGGTAAGGTGGGGGTCTGTGCAGTAACCAGCGGCCCCGGCGCAACCAACCTGATTACGGGAATCGCCACGGCCTTCGCAGACAGCATACCGCTGGTATGTATTACCGGACAGGTGGATTCCTCCCTTTTGGGAAGCGACGTATTCCAGGAAGCGGATATTACCGGAGCTGCGGAGTCTTTCGTCAAATATAGCTATCTGGTGCGGGATGCGGAGGACCTTCCCCGGATTTTTAAGGAGGCCTTCTATATTGCCAATACGGGAAGAAAAGGCCCGGTATTAATCGATATTCCCATCGACGTACAGAATCAGACGGTAAACAAATTCAAATATCCCGATGAAGTGAAGATGAGAACCTACAAGCCCACGGTAAAGGGAAATATTGTTCAGATTCATAAGGTGGGAAAGGAGCTGGCCAGAGCCAAAAGACCGGTTATTTATGCCGGAGGCGGTGTCTTTCTGGCAGACGCCCAGAAGGAGTTAAGGGCTTTTGCGGAAAAATTCGGCATACCGGTAGTCAGCACGATGATGGGAATCGGCGCACTTCCCACAGAACATCCGCTGTATTTCGGCATGGTGGGAAATAATGGAAAAGGCTATGCCAACCGTGCCATGAGGGAATCTGACCTTTTAATCATGATTGGCGGCCGTGTGGCAGACCGTGCGGTAAATCAGCCGGATTTGGTGCTTAAGGATAAGGTATTGGTACATATCGATGTAGACCCCTGTGAAATCGGCAAGAATGCAGGGCCCACCATTCCTCTGGTGGGGGATGCCAAATCCATTTTTGAGGATATTTGCAGGGAAGAAGTGGAATGCGATTATAATACCTGGCTGGAGACCCTGCGGATGTATCGTGAAACTATGGAGAAAAAAATCAGCTCCAGTACGAATTATGTGGAACCCAGAGGCTTTATCCGGCTGCTTTCCGAAAAAATGGATGAAGACGGAATCTATGTGGCCGATGTGGGGCAGAACCAGATTTGGTCATGCGGCTACCATGTGGTAAAAAAAGGACGTTTCCTGACCAGCGGTGGTATGGGAACCATGGGCTATTCCCTTCCCGCAGCCATGGGAGCGAAAATCGGCTCTCCTGACCGTCAGGTGGTGGCGGTCTGCGGAGACGGCGCTTTTCAGATGTCCATGATGGAACTGGCCACTATGGTGCAGCATCAGGTTTCGGTAAAAATGGTGGTGCTGACCAATAATGTGTTGGGTATGGTTCGTGAATATCAGCACTATACCTATAAAGACAATTATTCCGTTATCGATTTAAGCGGCAGCCCTGATTTAGAGAAGCTTGCCGAAGCCTATGGAATCCCCTTTTTGCGGATTGAAAACATGAGCCAGGCAGGGGAAGGCATCGACCGTTTTCTTAGCATGGAGGGTTCCGTATTAATGGAATGCCTCGTTGACCCCATGGAATTGGTTAAATAGTGTGAGAAGAATGGGAGGAAAGCGATGAAAAGAATCTATTCTGTTTTGGTAGAAAACCGCTCCGGCGTGCTTTGTAAGGTGGCTGGGCTTTTTTCCAGAAGAAATTTTAATATTGACTCTCTCGTGGTAGGAGAAACCGATGATTCTGAGGTTTCCTGCATGACCATCGTCAGCAGCGGAGATGAAAGAACCATCGAACAGATTGAAAAACAACTGAACAAGAAGCTGGATGTAATCAAGGTAAACACCTTTAAAGAAGCGGAGAGCATCAGCCGTGAGCTTATGCTGCTTAAGGTAAAATACAACAAAGGCAACCGTAAGGATATTATGGAAAACTGCGATATTATGAATGCCCAGATTGTGGATATTTCCAAGACCCACATGATTATTCAGGTCTGTGACGTGCCGGAAAGAACCCAGTTGTTCATCAACATGCTCCAGGGAATCAGCATTGTGGAGGTAGCAAGAACAGGGACTGTGGCATTGAAAAAATGCTGCGAAACGAAATAGCAAAGGCATTTTTTATAACTTCAGGTTATGCCCTGTATTCCCAGACTTCATACGTTGACAGTGGGTTTTTTAGTTGATATATTATAAAGAAATAGAGGAGGGAAGGATGAAAAAGAAAGTTTTTCAATTATTGGTTGATAATACCTCCGGCGTATTAAGCCGTATTTCCGGTCTGTTTTCCAGGCGCGGTTATAATATCGAAAGCATAACGGCAGGGGTGACGGCTGACCCTCACATTACCCGCATTACGATTGTAGCCAGCGGTGATGATGAGATTCTGGCCCAGATTGAGAAGCAGGTTGCCAAGCTGGAGGATGTGAGGGACATTAAGGAGCTGAAGCCTGAATCCAGTGTATACAGGGAACTGACTCTGATTAAGGTTAAGGTCAGTGCAGCTAAGCGTCAGGGTGTTATTGAGGTGGCTAATATTTTCCGGGCCAATATTATTGATGTGGCTCAGGAGGGCCTGATTATTGAGCTGACCGGAAATCAGGATAAGATTGATGCCTTTATTAAGCTGCTGGACGGCTACGAGATTCTGGAGCTGGCAAGAACCGGCATCGCAGGCTTACGCCGGGGAACTGAAGATATTGTGTACTTATAATTTTTAAATAAATGGAGGATAAAGAAATGGCAAAAATTTATTATCAGGAAGATTGTAATCTTTCTATGTTGGAGGGCAAAACCATAGCAGTGATTGGCTATGGCAGCCAGGGACATGCCCATGCGCTGAACGCAAAGGAATCCGGCTGCAACGTAATCATCGGTCTTTATGAAGGCTCCAAATCCTGGGAGAAGGCAGTGAAGCAGGGATTTGAGGTATACACAGCGGCAGAGGCGGCAAAGAAGGCAGACGTTATTATGATTCTGATTAACGATGAAAAGCAGGCAGCCATGTATAAGAAGGATATTGAGCCCAATCTGGAGGCAGGCAATATGCTGATGTTTGCCCACGGTTTTGCCATCCACTTCGGACAGATTGTTCCTCCTTGTGATGTAGATGTTACCATGATTGCTCCTAAGGGTCCCGGCCATACCGTAAGAAGCGAGTATCAGGCAGGAAAAGGCGTTCCCTGTCTGGTAGCCGTTCATCAGGATGCTACCGGTAAGGCTC
>JBNMJJ010000177.1:0-5349 GCA_050873745.1 Lachnospiraceae bacterium
ACGGATGCACAGACGGCAAAGATGGTTCTATTGTCCCTGGCTGAAACAGTAGGGCGCAGACTTCGCAAGGATGATGTGCGGATAGAAGTAGTAGCCATCAGCATCCGTTTTTATGACTTAAGCCATGTTTCACACCAGAGTGTGCTGAAATCAGCAACCAATATCACAAAGGAAATACATGATACAGCCTGCAGGCTGTTTGATGAACTATGGGATGGCACACCCATAAGGCATTTGGGAGTGCATACCAGCCGGGTTGCAGGAAGTGGGAATGGCAGGCAGCTTACTTTATTTGATAATACGGATTATGAAAAATTGGAAAAGCTGGACCAGGCGGTAGACAGTATTCGTAAGAGATTTGGTGCAGATGCCATTCAGAGAGCATCCTTTTTAAAGCAGGATAGAATTAATCATATGAATGGAGGAATTGCCAGGGCAATGAAATTGCCTTCGGAAAAAAGGGCCGTGGATTATCGTAATGAGAAGGTGAGGTAATGGGTTTTCGATTAGGAGATATAGCAGACCAGACAGAGCATGGCGTTTTACGCGGCATTCAGCGGGAGATTGCCTGCGAGTGCTGGTTTACCAGCAGAGGAAAAAGCATACCAAAGATAATCAAGGTAATGGATGAGGAAGGAATGCTTCATACGATACGGGATATACAGGTACTTATGTCTGAGGAAAAGACCTATTCCGGCATCCGGACGGTGGAGCATTTATGCAGGATAAACCTGGGAAACAGGCGGGAAACGGTGAAACTGATTTTTACGAAAGAAAGCTGTAAGTGGACGATAGTGGAGATTGTGTGAAGAGAACTTCTAGAGGCTCACGCCAGTGGGCGTTTCGCCAAGAAGTTCTAGCTTCACACTGGAGAATGCCCGAAAAACGGGCATTCTCCCCACGGATTTGGGGTGCTGCAAGGCAGCATCATGGAGGAGTGGGTGAATAAGGTGCAAGTCTTTGAAAGAGAGGATAGGATTCTGGTGTTTAAGAAAAATAGCTTTAGATGTTCAGATAAGTTCCGGTTGTTTTAAGGCAGGGGACAAGATATAATATAACGATATTCCTATCGAAGATGAGATGAGAAAGGATGTGGGCGTTATGTGTAACTTGAGCCAGGGAATTGAGGAAAAAGGCATTGCGATTGGCGAAGCAAAGGCTGAAGCAAGAATGATTATGAGCATGTATAATAATGGGTTCACAGCGGAACAGATAGCGGCTGCTACGGATAAAAACATAAAAGAGGTAGAAGCCATTATTGAGGGGAAGGAACCCGTTTTGCACAGTTGATGACAGAAGCAGCAGAAATGGGCGGCAGTTTTCGCAGTAAATACAAAAAATACTTGACTTCAATCCATTAAAGCGATATAGTGAAAAAGCCATATAAAGTAGGCGAATGACAAATGTCGGTTTAGTAAAAGGGAGGAAATGAAAGATGAAAATGAAAAAAGCAGCAGCGCTTTTAATGGCCGCTACTCTTGCGCTTTCCATGACCGCTTGTGGAAGCAAAAATGAAACACCTGCAGATACGGCGGGCACAGGCACAGAGACGGCTGCCGAAGCGGATACGGCAGGCAATACCGCCGCAAATACGGATGGCATCGTTTATCAGGTGGGTATCTGCCAGTTGGTACAGCACGACGCTTTGGATGCGGCTACTCAGGGCTTTAAGGATGCTTTGACCGAAATTTTGGGTGAGAATGTTCAGTTTAATGAGCAGAATGCTTCCGGTGATTCCAGTACCTGCGCAACCATAGTCAATCAGTTCGTTTCCAGCGATGTGGACTTAATTATGGCGAATGCTACCCCCGCTTTACAGGCGGCAGTGGCTTCAACAGCAGATATTCCCATTGTGGCAACCTCCGTTACCGACTATGCTACCGCACTGGACATCAGCGACTGGACAGGCACCACCGGAATCAATGTAACCGGTACAGCGGATTTGGCGCCTCTGGCAGAGCAGGCAGCTATGGTGAAGGAGCTCGTTCCTGATGCCAGGACCGTAGGTGTTCTTTACTGCTCCGGAGAAGCTAACTCCAAATACCAGGCGTCGGTAGTGACGGAAGAACTGAAGACATTGGGCTTTGAGGTAAAGGAATATACCTCTGCGGATTCCAACGATGTGGCTCTGGTTACCCAGAAAGCAGTAGATGAGTGTGATGTAATCTATATTCCTACCGATAACACAATGGCTTCCAGTGCTGAAATTGTAAACAGCGTGGCAGAGCCGGCAGGCATCCCTATTATTGCCGGAGAGGAAGGAATCTGCAAACATTGCGGTATTGCTACTCTTTCTATTGACTATTACAGTATTGGTTATAAGGCAGGAGAAATGGCGGCAGAAATTCTGGTTAATGGAGCTGACCCTGCAACCATGGAAATCGGATATGCAAGCGACCTGACCAAGAAGGTTGTACAGGAACGCTGTGAAGCGTTGAATATTACCGTTCCTGCTGATTATGAGGCGATTACAGAATAAATATAGTTGACCTGAACATTAAAATATGACAGAATAAATAGCATCCGGTGCTTTTGCATCGGGTGCTATTGATGTAATTAAGAATACGAGAAGGGAAAAGAAGGAAAACGATGATTGAATTTTTAAATGCCCTGCCCGGAGCGGTGGCACAGGGATTAATCTGGGGAATAATGGCCATAGGCATATACATCACCTACAAAATACTGGATATTGCCGATTTGACCGTAGACGGAAGTTTCGGAACCGGAGGAGCGGTACTCATTATTTCTCTGATGAGTGGAAAAGGAATGGCTGTATCCATGCTTCTGGCCTTTTTGGCAGGCTGCCTGACAGGTTTGGCTACGGGTATTCTACATACTTTTTTCGGCATACCTGCTATTATGGCCGGAATTTTAAGTCAGCTTGGGCTCTATTCCGTGAATCTGGCCATCCTGGGAGGAGCTAATAAGAGTGTGTCCGATAGGAAATATTCTGTGCTGGTGAATTTGAAGAACATTTACCCCTCCCTTGTGGTAGCTATAATCTTTGTGGCAGTCATTATCGCCTTTCTCTACTGGTTTTTCGGTACGGAACTGGGCCATGCCTTAAGAGCCACAGGCTGCAATCAGGCTATGGCCAGAGCCAACGGAATCAACACCGATATGAACAAGATTATCGGCATCGTGCTTTCCAACGGGCTGGTAGCCCTTTCCGGGGCTCTGGTGGCCCAGTGGCAGGGCTTTGCCGACGTGAATATGGGCCGGGGAGCCATCGTTATCGGTCTGGCAGCGGTCATCATCGGAGAGGTTCTTTTCGGAAAAATCTTTAAAAACTTCGCCCTTCGCCTGTTGGGAGTAGCCTTCGGGGGCAGTATTTATTTTATCGTATATACCTTAGTCCTGCGCTGGGTTGCTGATGCAGGTTGGATGAAGCTCTTCTCTGCAATGGTTGTGGCTCTTTTCCTGGCCATTCCTTACTGGAAAAAGAAATGGATGGAGAATCACAGACAGAATAACAACGCAGCCGGAAACGGGAAAAAGCCATTGAAGGAGGAAGAATAAGATGCTGGAAATCAAAGGAGTATACAAGACCTTCAACTGGGGAACCGTAAACGAAAAGAAGGCGCTGCAGGATTTGAATCTGACCCTCAACGACGGTGACTTCGTTACCGTAATCGGGGGAAACGGTGCAGGTAAATCTACCATGTTAAATATGATTGCCGGAGTATATCCTGTGGATGCAGGAACCATCAGCGTAGATAACATTAACGTTACCCGGCTGAAAGAATATAAGAGAGCAAAATACCTGGGACGGGTTTTCCAGGACCCCATGATGGGAACAGCTGCAGACATGTGGATTGAGGAAAATATGGCCCTGGCCAGCAGAAGGGGACGGACCAGAACCCTTAGCTGGGCCGTTACCAACAAAGAGAGGGAAGAATTCCGAAAGCTGCTGGAGGAACTGGAGCTGGGCCTGGAGAACCGCCTTTCCACCAAAGTAGGCCTTTTGTCCGGCGGACAGCGTCAGGCTCTGACTCTGTTAATGGCTACCATGAAAAGGCCCAAGCTGCTTTTGCTGGATGAGCATACTGCCGCTCTGGACCCCAAAACGGCAGCCAAAGTATTGGAGCTGACGGATAAGCTGATTCGGGAGGATGGCCTTACCGCACTGATGATTACTCATAATATGCGGGATGCTATCCACTATGGCAACCGCCTGATTATGATGAATGAAGGACGGATTATTCTGGACGTCAGCGGGGAAGAGAAGAAGAAGCTGACGGTGGACGATTTACTGGCTGCTTTCAGCCGCTTAAGCGGAAGCGAGTTTGCCAACGACCGGGCCCTTCTGGCAAAATAGCGTGATAATAACGAACAAAACCGGAGCAGAACCTTTTATCTTCAGAAGGTTCTGTTTTTGTATTTTAAAAGATAAAAACCTTTATTCCCATACCTTTTTAGGAGGAAAAGACAGGCTAATGAATAATTCTGCTTGCATGGATATAAAATTTAGTGTATAAGTGAAAGAGTCCTGATGAAAGCGCAGCAGGACCAACAACATGCTCTGCGGGGTTTGCATTGGAGGAAGAAATGGCAAAGTATTTAGTGATTGTGGAATCACCTGCTAAAGTAAAGACGATAAAAAAGTTTTTGGGCAGCAATTATGAAGTAATGGCCAGCAACGGTCATGTTCGGGATTTGCCCAAGAGCCGGTTGGGAATCGATGTGGACAACGATTTCGAGCCCAGATATATTACCATCCGAGGCAAGGGAGATATTTTAGCCAGTCTCCGCAAGGAAGTGAAAAAGGCAGAGAAGATTTATTTGGCAACGGACCCTGACCGGGAGGGAGAAGCCATCTCCTGGCATTTATACGAGGCATTGAAGCTGGAGAAGAAGAAAGTATACCGGATTACCTTTAATGAAATTACCAAAGCGGCAGTGAAGGAAGCCTTAAAGAATGCCAGAGAAATCAATATGAGTCTGGTAGACGCACAGCAGGCCAGACGCTGTCTGGACCGTATGGTGGGGTATCGGATTTCTCCCCTGCTGTGGGCAAAGGTCAAAAGAGGCTTAAGCGCCGGACGGGTTCAGTCCGTTGCTTTAAGGATAATCTGTGACCGGGAGGAAGAAATCAATGCCTTCATCCCGGAGGAATACTGGACACTGGATGCTTCTCTTCTGGCAAAAGGGGAAAAGAAGCCTATGGTGGCCAAATTCTACGGAAGCAAGGAAGGCAGGCAGGAGCTTAAGTCGAAGGAAGAAGTCGAGAAAATAGAAGAAGAAATCAAAACGGCAGAATTTCTGGTGCAGGAAGTGAAAAAGGGGGAGAGACGCAAAAAGCCGCCCCTGCCCTTCACCACCTCCACCCTGCAGCAGGAGGCCAGTAAG
>JBNMJJ010000178.1:0-5347 GCA_050873745.1 Lachnospiraceae bacterium
AAAATAACGTTCCAGCAAATGGGCCATAATGTCCGTAATTCCCGCTGCCGTCTGATAGGCCGGAAGCGTCTGGGTAAGCTCCGGATTTAATATGGAAAACTTCGGGCGAAAGGCTTCTCCTGACGCTCCCCGTTTAAACATTCCCTCTTCCCCAGTAATTACGGAGTCAGGGCTTCCTTCACTGCCTGCTGCCGCAATAGTTAAAACCGTGCCAATAGGAAGGGCTTTCTTTACTCTTTTTCCCTGATAATAATCCCAGAAATCCCCTTCATATACTGCTCCTGCTGCAATGGCCTTGGCTGAATCAATGGCACTGCCTCCTCCTACCGCTAATACAAAATCCACCCCTTCTTTTTTACATAGCTCAATTCCCTCATAAACAAGCCCGCTTCTGGGATTGGGCTGAACACCGCCTAATTCTATATAGCTAATGTCCTCTGCCTCCAGGGACTTTTCCACCCGTTCTAAAAGCCCGGAGCGAACCACGCTTCCACCGCCATAATGAATCAGCACCCGGGTTCCTCCAAAGCGTTTTACATATTGGCCAGCCTGATTTTCCGTTCCCCTTCCAAATGCAAAATAAGTAGGACTGTAAAAAGTAAAATTCTCCATTTTTCTCTCTTCCTTTCCTGTCATTAATTTACTCACTCCTGCTGCCATGCCGCTTTACAGCGGCAGACACCCTCGTGTAGAACGATGTTTTTGCGTTCTTTACACATATTTTCTTCTCCATTATTTTATCACAAGTGTAAGAAAGCCTCCACGCTTTATCTTTTTTATCATTATTTTGGCCGTTTTTTCTGGACAAAGTCGAAAGAAGGATTAAAATGGAGATAACCAATTAGCGTAACGGGGGACAAAGTATTGTTTATTACCATAAATGATGATTTTAATCTGGCCAAAATTGCAGCCAGTGGACAATGTTTTCGGGTAAAAGAATTGGAGGATGGCAGTTTCCGGTTTATTACCGGAAACCATGTACTCAACATAAAAGAGCTTGCAGCTTCTGCTTCCAACGAAGCAGAGCCAAATATCGCTGTCTCTGAAGACAAAAAGCCTGTCCATGAAAAGGTTATCTCCAAAAGCTTTGAAGTGGATTGTTCCAGAGAGGCCTGGGACAGAGTCTGGCATCCTTATTTTGATTTGGACCGCAGCTATCAGCAGGTTCGGGAACAAATAAAGGTTCGGGACAAGTATCTGCTTTTAGCTTCCCACAATGGGCTGGGTATCCGTATTCTGCGGCAGGACCCCTGGGAGATGTTAATTACCTTTATTATTTCCCAACAAAAAAGCATCCCTGCCATTAAGGCTGCGGTGGAAACCCTGTCCGTTAAATACGGCACCAGACTGGAGCTTTCCCAGGAAACGCTCTATAGCTTTCCTACGCCCGACCAACTGGCCGCAGCCACGGAAGAGGAATTACGGGAATGCAAGCTGGGCTATCGGGCCCCCTATCTTATAGATGCCGTAAAGCAGGTTCGCTCGGGAAAACTTGACTTGTCCGCTCTAAATTCCTGCTCCGACAAAAAATTATTTGAAACCTTAAAGCAGGTTGCCGGAGTAGGGGATAAAGTATCCAACTGCATCTGCCTCTTCGCCTATGGCCGAACCCGGCTGGCCCCCGTTGATACCTGGATTAAAAAGGTAATCGACCAAAAATACAAGGGAAAAAATCCCTTTCCCAAATATAAAAACAATGCCGGAATTATGCAGCAGTATATTTTCTATTATGCCCAAACTCATAAGCAGGAGTTTTAGACAGAGAGATTTAGGGAAACGGTGATTTAATCAGCGTCTACCTAGATTCCAGCCCTCATCCCCATGATAAATCATCTGTCTGGTCATACCGCCGTCTATACAAATGTTTTCCCCGGTGATAAAGCCGGCCTTATCGGAGCATAGATAAAGTGTCATATTGGCTACATCCATAGGATTTCCCACTCGTGCTGCGGGATGCTGACGGGCATCGGCCCCTCCATATTCCTTTCCAAAAGTATCAATCCATCCGGGTGAAATACTGTTTACCCTTACTCTCCCCGCCAGGCTGATTGCCAGAGCATGGGTAAGGGCTGTAATTCCTCCTTTGGCGGCTGTGTAGCTCCCCGTCTGCGGCTGGCTCATACGGTCTCTTGAAGAAGAGATATTCACAATGGCGGCTTTTGGGGCAAAAACAGGATTTAACAACCTAGTCAAATAAAAAGGTGCCGTTACGCCTACTGCCAATGCCCGTTCAAAATCCTCATAACTGCATTCATCGATTCCTTTCATCAGCGGAGTGGCATTGTTAATTAAATAATCTACTCTTCCATAGGTTTTCTTTATATAGGCGGCAAACTCTTCCAATACCTGCTTGTTACCAATATCTCCTACATAATGATTCCCCTCGACAATGTCAATAACACAGACTTCGGCGCCATTCTTTTCAAATTCTTCGGCTATGGTCTTACCAATTCCCTGATTACCGCCGGTAATAACGGCTACTTTATTCTGGAACATGAGAATATCCTGCATATAATCTTTCTCTCCTTATTTAAGGTTGTCTATTATCTCGATAGCTTATTGCCGGGCAAATTCTAAATTGCTGCCAGTCCCTTCTCCGACAATCACAATTCAGCAATCGAATGGCAGCATCTACGCATCGTGATAATAATCGCATCTCTCTCTTCTGATTCCGGCAGCGGATAATACACCAAGTCTAAAGAAGTGCTTTTATTCCACCATTTTTCCTCTGTTAAATCCCTCAGCTCCACCTGGTAAAGCTCTGCAAGTGCCATCAGGGTATCTGCCTGCGGAAAACACTTCCCGCTTTCCCATTTATAAATGACCTGTACTGAGCCAAGGCATAAATATTCCTTAACCTCTTCTACCCTGTAGCCCCTTAGCTGCCGATAAAAACGCAAATTATAGCCAAATACTCCAATGTTGATTTCCCTTCTTTTTCTCATAGCCAGCCTCCTTTTTGTAAAGTAAAATACGGTCAGAACATTTGTTCTATTTATTCTATTACTTTTTTCACCATTTGGCAAGCCCTATTTTTTACCAGAAGACAATTTTTTCTCTTCATTGCTGTACATTCACTGCAAATTTTTTCACAGCATTGTGAGTAAAAAGGTATCTTCTAAAAATTTTTTCACATTATAACAAAGAATTTAAACAAAAACATTTAACCTGTAGTTGAATGACATTTTTCCATAACCAAGTTATACTTTAAATTATAAAAATTTTCAGTATAATATAAAAAATGGATTATAATCCCATAAAACAATTTTTCAGGAGGGATTTTCATGATTAATTTTCACGAACTGATGAACACGGCCCAATACGATTTTTTAAGAACCAATACAAGATTAGGCAATCGCATTATTCTGTTGGGACTTGGCGGCAGTTATGCCTATGGCACCAATAACGAAAGCAGTGATATTGATTTCCGGGGAATTACTTTGAATCTGCCCTCCGATTTACTGGGCCTAACCACATTCGAACAATATGAGGACAGCGAAACGGATACCGTTATCTATTCCTTTAATAAAATGGTAAAGCTGCTCTTGGAATGTAACCCTAATACCTGTGAAATTCTTGGGTTGGATGAAGAGCAGTATCTGATTAAAACGACTCTAGGTCAAGAGCTTTTGAATAACACAGGAATTTTTCTTTCCAAACGGGCAGCCAAATCCTTCGGCGGCTATGCCGGAGCCCAGTTAAGGAGATTGCAGAACGCTATTGCCAGGGACTCTATGCCTCAACCAGAGCGGGAGCAGCATATTCTTCGCTCCGTACAAAATGCTTTGGAGGATTTTACCCGTAGGTACTCTTCCTTCGAAAACGGCAGCATCCATCTCTATATCGATAAAGCCACCAATCCCCAGCTACAAACGGAAATCTATGTGGATGCTAACTACAAACATTTACCTTTGAGGGATTATGAGAAAATGTGGTACACCATGAATATGGTGGTTCGGGAATATGATAAAATTGGAAAAAGAAACAATAAAAAAGATGATAACCACCTCAACAAACACGCTATGCACCTAATTCGCCTATTTATGATGGCCATTGATATTCTGGAAAAAGGTGTCATTCGAACACACCGCACAACAGACTTAGAACTACTTTTAAAAATTCGTAACGGTAGTTTTTTATCCGACAATCGCACCCTTATTCCGGAGTTCTATGATATTCTGGCAGATTATGAAAACCGGCTGGAACAGGCTACAGGAAACAGCTTTTTACCTGACAATCCAGATATGGAAAAGGTGGAAGCCTTTATGGAATACGTTAACCGTAAAGCTATTGAAGGAGATTACGCATGAATAACAGAAATTTTTCAGAACCAGAAGCAAAAGCATCCTGCTCCTGGCCGCTTAAGATTCAGGAAAAATTAACAACGATTGAAAAAAAGGAAAAAGTCAGGATTCTTTTGGCTGTAGAATCAGGCAGCCGTGCCTGGGGCTTTGCCTCTCCTGACAGCGATTATGATGTTCGCTTTATCTATGCCAGAACTCTGGAAGACTATCTTCGTCTGGATGAGAAAAAAGACGTTATTGAATGGCAACTGGATGAAATTCTGGATATTAACGGCTGGGATTTAAAGAAAGCCCTTTTACAGTTTCGCCGTGGCAATGCTACCCTGTTTGAATGGAGCAATTCTCCTATTATCTATAAAAAGACCCCTGAGTGGGATAGGATTTATCAGACAGCCAAGTCTTACTTTTCTGTCAAATCCAGTTTATATCACTATTATGCTACAGCACAAAATACCTTTTCCAACTATCTGACCGGAGAAAAGGTAAAATACAAAAAGTATTTTTATGCCCTCAGACCTCTGCTGGCCTGCCGCTACATCGAAGAATATCACTCAATACCTCCCGTACTGTTTGATGAATTATTGAGCCTTCCTTTAACACTATTAATTATCCCCCTGCTGCATCACCGTAGCAGGGAGATAACTACCCCACACCTTTAATGCCTGACCGAAAAATACTCCATCAAAATATTCTTAATATAATTGTAGCGTCTTGCATAAGAGTTCTCTACCCGGATTAACTCAAAATTGTGTTCCTGACAGATTTTCTTTTTCTTCAGGTCCCGGTTCTTTACCACCTCATCCTCGTAGTGCTCTTTTCCATCTAATTCGATTGCCAGAGCAGGTACGCTTTTACTTCCTTTTCTCTCATACACTACAAAGTCAAAATAACCGGAATAAAACAGTCCGTCATAACCGGAATTTTGACTGAAAATATCGGAAACTGCAATCTCCCGTTTTACCGTAAAACGAGTATCGGACAGCCAGAGATTTCCCAAAGCATGATTCAGATTGCCCAAAAACGCCTCTTACACCTCTTTGCTG
>JBNMJJ010000179.1:0-5339 GCA_050873745.1 Lachnospiraceae bacterium
AAACTATTGTGGGCATCATCGCTGACAGACCAAGCCATTCGGGAGGCTATGGAGCATTTACATGATGATAATGAGGAAGAGTTTGTAAATTTACTTCGGGAAGCCGAGGCCAGAGCTATGGCTGACCAGGTTTATGGCTATAACTATACCAGGCTGTTGACGCTATTGTATGGGGGGAGAGGAACGGTTCTAAGCTATGGCCGCTGCCAGACGCCTTTGTTAAACCTGATTTATTCCAGAGATATGGAGTACGAAAATTTTAAGTCACAGCCATACTGGACTGTTGTGGCAACCTACAATAAAGGCTTTGGAGGAACGCAGATTGATGCTGAGGGAAAAGTGATTAAATATTTACAAAAAGATGCTGCCCAAAAGCAAGTCATGGACTGTCAAAAGCAACCGGGGATAGTCGAAAAGTGCCAAAAAGAAAAGAAGCAGAATAAGGCTCCAGCTTTATTTAATTTATCAGAACTGCAGAGTACCATGGGAAAAAAATACGGTTATCCACCGGATAAAACCCTGGATATTGCCCAAAAACTTTATGAAACCCATAAAATTATGTCTTATCCCCGTACAGACAGCCGACATCTTTCAACAGATTTATTCCACGAGATTGGAGAGCATATCAAAAGCTGTGCTTTTGGTAAATTTAAAGAGTTTGTGGACAAAATAGACTTATCCGCTCTGGAGATGGACAAGAGTTATTTTAATGATAACAAGGTTTCCGACCATCATGCCCTTATTCCTACCATCCATGATAATATGGAAAACACCTATCAGAGATTGTCAGAAGAAGAACGCAACTGTTTTGATGAAGTTGTGGTGAGCCTGCTGGCAATCTTTTTTCCTGCCTATTGCTATGAGACTACAGATATTGTGGTTAAGGCAGGGGAAAAGCGGTTTGCCTCTTCGGGGACAACCATAATCAAATTAGGGTATAAAGAGATTTACCGTATTTTATCCGGGAAAACTTCTGAAAATAAAGAATTGCAGCTTATCCCTGAGTTAAAGGAGGGGGCAGAAATTCTTATGGATAAAGTGGTATTGAAGGAGGATAAGACGAAGCCAAAGGCACGCTATACACCAGGAAACATAACGAAACTCATGGGGAAATATAAGATTGGAACATCCGCAACGGCAGCCAATATTATTCAGACACTGATTAACCGAAAATTCCTGGTACTGGAAAAAGGCAAATATATGACTACCGAGCTGGGAAGAAAATTTCTTCAGCTTATCCCAAAGGAGTTAAAATCCCCGGAAATGACCATAAAATTTGAGCTGAATCTGCAAAAGGTAAATTCCGGGGAGTTGGCCAAAGAGGAGTTTTTAGAAGCCATCGTGAAAGAAATTGAGGAAAATATGCTTATTTTCCAAAAAAATGCGGCAAAGCTGGTAGATGAGCCATCAGTGGGCAAATGCCCAAAGTGCGGGAAAGAGTTAATGCCTGGAAAGAATAATTGGTATTGTCCTGGATACCGGCAGGAACCTAAATGTGAGTTTTCCATATGGACAACCATCGCGGGCAAAAAAATTTCAGATGCAGTAGTGAAAGAACTTCTGGAAAAGAAGAAAACCGGACTGATTAAAGGGTTTAAAAATAAGGCAGGAAACACCTTCGATGCGTACTTAGTTCTTGACGCAGATAGTAAAGTGGCTTTTTCGTTTCAAGGGAAAGGGAGTAAAAAATAACTCAGGTGATGCTGTATAAGCAGGAGGATTTCTAATGAATGAATACATTAAGAGCTTTAAAGGATTTTATGAATATGTTGACAGTTACATGAAAAAATATGCTGACCGGCCCCAGCGGGACAGGACTCATGCTTCAGCCATCCAATTTGCAGGAGAATACTATGAGGAGTATCAAAAGGAGATTCAGGAAAGTGGGGAGAATGAATTTTTAAACAAAGCCTGCCAGTTGTTCCAGGACTTTCAACTGGCAGTAGAAGAGCATGACTGGCATAAGCTGGAAAGGCTATATAGCGATGCAGGAGAATTTATCCGGCAGGAAGAGGGCAGGGCAGCCTGGAGGGAAAAATTTAATGAAGTCATTCAAAAGGATTTGGAGCAAATGAAGCTGCAGCAGGAAAAGTGCAAGAGCGGACAGGCATTAGTGGATATGGACAAAAAGATGTATGGAGAAGTAACGGCTATGACGAAAGAGACCTTAGAAGCGTGTCATCTGGAGCTTGTGGAGGGAGAAGTCGTAGAAGCCGGAAAGAACGTTGAAAAGCTGCATATCCCTCAAAAAGAGGTGGCCGACAGTGTTTTTCCTGCTATGGAGGATTTGCTGAAACGGCATGAAGACAGGTTAAAGGCACAGAAGGAAGTATCCGGGAAGAAAACTCTTGTGGTAAATGCCTTTGCTGGTCCGGGAGCCGGAAAGACTACGGCTTGCTTTGAAACGGCGGCAGAACTGAAAAAAATGGGTTATGTGGTGGAATACGTCCCGGAATACGCCAAGGAGCTGGTCTATGATAACCCTGAACGATTAGATGGCAGCAAAGAGAACCAGCTTCATATCCTGGAGGAACAGCTTAAGCGCCTAAATCGTTTTATGGGAAAGGTGGATATTATTGTTACGGATGCTTCCCTGATGCTCAACCCGGTATATTTGGCACAGCCGGATAAGGAGTATGAAGCAGCCGTCAGTAAGCTCTATCAGCAGTATAATAATTTCAATTTTTTTGTTCACCGGGGAGAAGGATATGTGCAGGAAGGACGTATGGAGAACCAGGAGGAAAGTATCCGGAAGGATTCGCAGATTAGAGATATTCTGGAAAAGAATGGTTTGTTCTATGGCAATTTTAATCACCAAACGGTGGATAAGCTGGCGAAGAAAATTGAAATCACTTATAAAAGAATCGCCAATAATGGCCCTGAGCAGGAGCAGGAATCCCAGAAACCCTATCAGGCTATCGCTTATTTCAAGAAGACTACAGACAAGCCAGCCTTTCTTTATGGTGACAGCCCCGAAGAGTTAATTGCCCGGCTGCAAAAAGAAAACCAGGACAGGGAAGAAGAAATGCAGTTTCATAGCTGCTATATCCGCAAGTTTAATCCGGAAACGGCCAGATATGAAAACCCGGCCAGATTTGAGGTGGCATCCGGAAAGGATATTACACCGATTTATTTAAGCCTGCCGCCCATGGGCCGAGAGGAGTTTCGTAAGACGGTTGACCAGTTGAAAAAGGACGGAGCAAAATTTAATGGAACCAAAAAAGCATTTTATGTGATGAAAGGAGAGGTGGATTTAACCAAATTCGCTGCCTATCTGCCTGTTGCCGGTACTCGTGCCTCCAAAGGAGAAAATAGAAGCCACCAGGAACAAAATAAAGGCTCCAAATCGCCCCAACAAGGTGGGGAAAAGGGGAAAGACGATAAAGAATCCGTCAGAGGCAAATTAGAGGCAAATAAGGGCAAAATAGAGGCTCTTTTGAACGAATCGCCTGCGCTGGAGAAGGCGGTGAATGAATATTCACGGTAGCTCTTTGCCAGGCAGGTATTTTTATGCTATAGTAAAGAAAATTGGAGGGCGGCTTATGTATATTCTGATGAATAAGGATAAAGAGATTGCATCAATAAAAAAGAATCGGAATGAATATGAAGATATTTATGAAATAGAATCCTGCGACAGAAAAAATCTGCCCATAGGTTTTAGTGATATTGATTCTTGGCTTGATAGACGGCAGGCATCAAAGCACAGAGAGCATTTGAGGAAATTAATGGCGGATTGCGGGTGTCTGAGTAGAGAGGGATTTATTCAATTTACGCATGCAACGTCCCTGAATGATACCTTTTGGGTGAAAGGAATAGATGAAAAGATTAGCTGGGAGAGGGTTTCCCTCTACCAGAATGAATTTGATGAAGCTATTTCGCAGATTTCCTTTGAAGGCGCCGGATTACATGGAATCCAGTTTTCCTCTACTACGCCGGAGTTTAGTACTTCCGGTATGTTTGAAAAGTGCTGGCGTCGGGAAGAGGCAGGTATTTTTTTATATAAAAGAGGCAGTACCGGGGCCAGAAATGCAGGAAGGGAATCCATGTCAGAGGTATATGCGGGACAGTTGGCAAAGCATATTTGTAAAAATAGTTTTGTAGAATATTTTGCCTGTAAACTGCACAAAAAGGAAGCCTCAAAATGTAGGCTTTTTACCGATGAAAATACAGGGTTTACTTCCTTTTCCAATGTTTTTAACAGGAAGGTTTCCATAAAGGAATCTTTGGAGTTTTTTCATAAACTGGGCTGTGAAGAGCTTTACCGGAGAATGCTCGTATTCGATGGAATTGTTTTTAATACGGACAGACATATGGGGAATTATGGAGTTTTGTTTGATAATGATACATTAAACGTTTTAAGTATGGCTCCGGTATTTGATTATAATCAGGCACTCTTACCCTATGCGGAGGAAGAAGAGCTTCTTCATCCAGAGGAATATCTGAAGACACAGCTGCCGAAGATTGGAAATGATTTTCTTCAGAGCGCAAAGGCAGTTTTAACTCCTGGAATCAGAGCTGATTTAATTAATTTGCATGGTTTTCAATTTCAGTATGCAGACAGCTGCCGATTTGACCAAAAAAGGGTTAAATTGCTGGAAGAACTGGTGAACAAACAGATTTCAGGGATTTTGGATAAAAGTAAGGTGTATACAGTGGATTTATATAAGGAATCTGTAGTAAAAAAGATTAGAGAATATGAACCAGAACCAAAAACGAACATAAAGGCCCAGGTAACAAGAGAACAGGAGTTGTAAAGGGGAGGAGCGGCAGCTCCTCTCTATTTTTTTGGAGGTAAGTATGGCAGATAAATTTAGATTGCGGGAAAGTCAGCTTAATATACGAATTACCGATTTTGAGAAAGCACAGATTATGGAGCAATATAAGGCTTCCGGAAAAAACTCTCTCCGGGAATTTATTGTGGAATCTGTAATCAACGGCTATATCATTCATGTAGACTACAAAGAGATAAAAGAGCTGGCCTATGAAATAAACAAAATCGGAAATAATATTAATCAGATTGCCCATAAGATTAATTCCAGTAACCAGGTATATAAGTCAGATATGGAGGAGCTGCAGGAGGATATTGATTTAATCTGGAGGATGCTCAGAAAGACATTTTATCAGATTACATAAAGGAGAGAATATGGCTACATCAAAAATCAAACCAATAAAAGCCACCTTGCGTAAGGCTATTGATTACATTATCAATCCGGCAAAGACCAATGGAGGAGCTTTAGTTTCTTCCTTTGGCTGCTCTCCGGAAACGGCTGATATTGAGATGCAGACAACAGAAGCTAAAGGAAGTAAAAGAGGCAACAGGATAGCCTATCATCTTATGC
>JBNMJJ010000180.1:0-5336 GCA_050873745.1 Lachnospiraceae bacterium
ACTTCTACCAGCCACATTGCCGAATTAATGATTAAGGGGAGCAACATGGGAATTACGGATTTGAACAAAACTCTGAATCACAACACTCATGGAGAAAAGGCATCCATGTCTCTGGCAGAGGAGCTGATGAAGATGGAGCAGAGAAATTTGGAAGAATATAAGAAGTATCTGTAGGGAAAATACAAAAATACCTGTATACAAAAGATTTTCCAATTTAATGCAGAAAAGTGTTGCAAAGGGAAAAAAAGTATTATACAATAAGCAGGACAAGGTGTCGGGCATGGTAGGGAGATACTGCTATGCCCGTTTTTGGTAATTTTACCCAAAGCAGGAAAACAGATGCCGAACAAGATTAAGGAGGATATGAAGAATGTCTTATGTTGATGAGGTAATTGAGTTAGTCGTAGCGAAAAATCCGGCTCAACCGGAATTCCACCAGGCAGTCAGGGAGGTTTTGGAATCTCTTCGTGTAGTAGTGGAAGCAAATGAAGAAAAATACAGAAAAGATGCTTTGCTGGAAAGAATCGTCAATCCGGAAAGACAGCTTATGTTCCGTGTTCCCTGGGTAGATGATAAGGGACAGGTACAGGTGAATACGGGCTTCCGTGTTCAGTTTAACAGTGCAATCGGACCCTACAAGGGAGGACTCAGACTTCATCCCTCTGTAAATATCGGAATTATTAAGTTCCTGGGCTTTGAGCAGATTTTCAAAAACTCCCTGACCGGTCTTCCTATCGGCGGCGGCAAGGGTGGTTCTGACTTCGACCCCAAGGGCAAATCCGACAGAGAGGTTATGGCATTCTGCCAGAGCTTTATGACCGAATTAACCAAGTATATCGGGGCAGATACGGACGTTCCTGCAGGAGATATTGGTACCGGTGCGAGAGAAATCGGTTATATGTATGGGCAATATAAGAGAATTACAGGTCTTTATGAAGGCGTACTTACCGGCAAGGGACTGACCTATGGCGGTTCTCTGGCAAGAACAGAGGCTACCGGTTACGGTCTGTTATATATTACAGAAGAGATGTTAAAATGCAATGGTTCTGACATTAAAGGAAAGACCATTGCGGTATCCGGTTCCGGCAACGTGGCAATTTATGCTATCCAGAAGGCGCAGCAGTTAGGCGGAAAGCCGGTAACCTGTTCCGATTCAACCGGTTGGATTTATGACTCCGAAGGAATCGATGTTGCCCTCTTAAAAGAAGTGAAAGAAGTAAAACGGGCAAGACTTACCGAGTATGCAGCAGCAAGGCCCAGCGCACAGTACCATGAAGGTAAGGGCGTATGGAGTGTGAAGGCAGACATTGCTCTTCCCTGTGCAACTCAGAATGAATTGGATTTGGAGGATGCAAAGCAGTTAGTGGCAAACGGCTGTATTGCAGTGGCAGAAGGCGCTAATATGCCTACTACTATGGAAGCTACCGAGTATTTACAGCAGAATGGCGTATGGTTCATTCCCGGTAAGGCTGCCAATGCAGGCGGCGTAGCAACCTCTGCACTGGAAATGAGCCAGAACTCCGAAAGACTGAGCTGGACCTTTGAAGAGGTGGATGGAAAATTACAGCAGATTATGGTCAATATTTTCCACAACCTGGATAAGGCGGCAAAAGATTATGGTATGGAAGGCAATTATGTTGCCGGAGCAAATATCGCAGGCTTTTTGAAGGTTGCTGAGGCAATGACGGCGCAGGGAGTTGTTTAAGGCATATTTCAAGGTTAAATTAAGAACAAGCTGTAAAATTCTACATTGAATTTTACAGCTTGTTTTCGTATAATACAGATAGTATTGAAGAAAGTATATATCAATAGAAAGGGTGTTGATTTTATGTCGAATATATTACCTGTATCAGATTTAAGAAACTACAACGAAGTGTTGAAAAATTGCCAGATTGGAGAACCTGTATTTTTAACACGAAATGGAAGAGGAAAGTTTGTAATTATGGATATTGAGGACTATGAGCGTGAAAAAGCAGAGAAAAAGCTGCTAATGAAGCTGCAGGAGGCAGAGGCAGCGGTTAAAGGTGAAAGTGCCTGGATGAGTCTGAATGAACTGAAAGCATCTGTCGGAGTGTAGACTATAATGAAATTGCGGATTAACCCTATTGTGGCAGAGGACTTGAAGAATATTAAAGAATATATAGCCGAAGATAATGAGAAGATGGCGGTAAAGACCATTCAGGAGATATATGCTCAAATTGAGAATATACAGCAATTTCCGGACATGGGAGCTAATCTTTCTAAGCGAGTAAGTTTTGGGACGGACTATAAGTATGTGATTTGCGGAAATTATGTTGTACTGTACAGGATTAGGGAGGAGTATGTTGAGATTTACCGTGTAGTAAATCGATATAGGGATATTACGCAGTTGTTTTTTTAGAAGTATAGAATAAATTATCATCAACAGAAAGAGAAAGACTGTCCGAAAGGGCAGCCTTTTTTATGCTTGCCTTTCATCTGTCAAAAAAACAATTTTATCCGCACATTTTACAGAGCTAAACCGTTATACCTTATGAAGGGAGGTTTCAGAAGATGTCCATGGACTTAGAAGAGCAATATGAAAAAATTTACCGCTACTGCTATTTTAAGGTGCAGGGGCGGGAAACGGCGGAAGATATAACGCAGGAAACCTTTCTGAAATTTTATGAGCGCTTTGGTCATTATGGTAATGAATGGACTCTGAAGTATCTGTACAAAATTGCCCATAATCTCTGTATTGATGAATATAGAAAGCCGGCTATAGAGCGAATTTCAGACCGGATGCTGAAGGAAGGGCACGAAGAGGAAACGGTGGCAAGGATTTGGATAAAAGAAGCCTTGGACGAACTTTCAGAGGAAGAAAAAGAAATTTTGCTTCTTCGTTATGTAAATGAGGTATCGGTCAGCGTTATAGCCGAAATCCTTCATCTATCCAGGTTTACGCTGTATCGGAAAATGAAAAAGGCAGTCAAAAAGCTACGGATTAGATTAGGAGAGGAGGAGTTTTTTTGAAAACAGATATGAAAGAAGTTTTGGCACAGGCTTTTGCAGCTCCTGAGCCGAAAGGAAAGAAGGAGTTTTTGAAAAAAGCAGGCCCACCGAAGATAAGTACATTTTCGTTTATTCTGCTGCAAATTTCATATATCAGAAAAAGAGTATGGGCGGCATCTGTCTTCATTTCGATTCTGGCGATGATGGGGGCTGAACATGCAGGACAGGACTGTATATGGGTCATGTCGGCGATGATACCCTTTATCGCTTTATGTGCAGTGACGGAAAATGTAAGGTCTTCCATTTTTGGTATGGGTGAACTGGAAATGGCGTCAATGTTTTCCTTAAAAAGCGTTACTCTTGCCCGGCTAAGCGGGATTGGTCTGCTGCATTTTATCTTGCTGTGTATATTAGTGCTTTTTGTGGGAAAAAATGCGTCCCTTCCTTTTATGAGGGCTGGGGTTTATTTAACCGTTCCTTATTTATTGACTTCGGTATTGGGATTTATGATAGCAAGAAGGATACGGGGAAAGGAAGTAATCTATATTTGCATGGGAATATCCATTATGGTCAGTTCCCTGAATTTTATACTCAAGGAAAGTCTTCCGGGAATATATGAAGAAAAAAGGTTTGCAGGCTGGTGTATAACAGTAGTTTATTTAGCAGTAAAAATGTGGAGTGAAGGGAAAAAGACGATGAATCAAAAGGAGGAATTGGCATGGAATTAGTGGTGGATTGCCTGTCAAAGAAGTATAAAAATAAAATTGTAGTGGATTGTGTCTCTTTGCGGCTGCAACCGGGAGTTTATGGGCTGCTTGGGGCAAACGGGGCCGGAAAGACTACGCTGATGAGGATGCTCTGCGGTATTTTAAAACCCACCAGCGGAACGGTTACTTTGGATAAAATAGATGTAGAGACGGAAGAATATCGCTCAAAGTTGGGGTATTTGCCACAGGATTTTGGCTATTATCCGGAATTTACCGGAAAAGATTTTTTATTTTATATGGCTGCATTAAAGGGCCTGGAGAAGTCCTATGCTAAGGGAAAGGTAAGTAAGCTGTTGGAGCTGGTAGGGTTACAGGAGGTATCTGGAAAAAAGATAAAAACCTACTCCGGCGGGATGAAACAAAGGCTTGGAGTGGCGCAGGTATTGCTTAACGACCCCAGGTTACTGGTTTTAGACGAGCCCACAGCAGGGCTGGACCCAAAGGAGAGGGTGCGTTTTAGAAATCTCATCGCAGAACAGGGAAAGGAGAACATTGTATTACTCTCCACACATATTGTTTCGGATATAGAACATATTGCGGATAAGGTGCTTTTGATGAAGGAGGGACGGTTGATTTATCAGGGCAGGTGGGACGAAAGCCAGGGAGACCTGGAAGAATTCTATTTAGAGAGGTTTGAGGAGGTGAATCAGCATGAGTGATTGGAGGAGGTTGTATGCCTATGAGCTGAAAAAGATGGTAAAGAGAAAGATGGTCTGGATAACTCTGGTAATCCTTATTTTGATGATTGTTTACAGTGCATCAGGCAGTGTTTTTACCACCATCCATACCCTTACCATTGGAGGAGAGAGCGTTACCATGAGTGGACTGGAATACCAGAAGTATAGGAAGGAAATGGCAGAAAAACTGAATGGGCAGCCCATTGATGATAAGCTGCTTGAGGAGGTAAGGGAGGCTTATCAGAGGCAGCATATGGTAGTATCAGCGGAAGAGGCTTCTGGGGAAACCACAAAAGTGACGGTTATGGAAGGCATTTTTGGAGAGGAGGAGGAAAAAAACAGGGAGGCGCTGGCAGAAAAGCGGGAACAGTACAAGGAGATATATTTGTACATCAGGAATGTGATGGGAAATGCTGAGGCGTTTCGTACTATCAATGAGGCCGCTTTATATAATGGGAGAATAGAAAATATACAGAATAATCAAAACGGGCTGTACCTGACAGAACAGGAAAAGGCATTCTGGACAGAACAGGAAATTGCTATCAAGAAGCCCTTTATTTATGGCTATGCTTCGGGCTGGGAAAGGATTATGGAAGGCTTTTTGACCCTGAATGTTTTATTGGTTCTGGCAATAGGAATCTGTCTTTCCAATACTTTTGCCCAGGAGCGTTTGTGGAAAACAGACCAGTTGATTCTGTGCAGTAAATATGGAAGAAGGCCCTGTTTCTATGCGAAAATAGCGGCAGGAGTGACTTTTGGAATGTGCTGTGGTATTTTGTTTCTTTTACTGAATATTTTGTCCACTTTGTCTGTTTATGGAAGTGATGGCTTTGATGTGGCAATACAGGTCTGTCTGCCTGTTTGTTCACGGAATTTAACTATGGGGCAGGCTGTTTTTTTAATGGGGGCCGTCTATCTTGCC
>JBNMJJ010000181.1:0-5327 GCA_050873745.1 Lachnospiraceae bacterium
CTCTGGAAGAGGTGGAAAGAGGATTGAAGGAAAATCCGGATGCCCAGGCGATTCTGGTTACCTCACCCACTTATGACGGCTTTGTCAGTCCCATAAAGGAAATTGCAGACCTGGCCCATGAAAGGGGAATCCCCTTAATTGTAGATGAGGCTCATGGCGCACACTTTCTTTTTTCCGAAAAGCTGCCGGAGAGCGCCCTGGCTCAGGGGGCGGATTTGGTTATCCAAAGCCTTCATAAGACCATGCCTTCCTTTACCCAAACTGCGCTTTTACATTTGCAGGGAAATTTGGTACAATCAAGGTTGGTGAAGCGATATTTTTCCATATTTCAAAGCAGCAGCCCCTCCTATCTGCTTATGGGAGGAATTGACTACTGCATTAGGCTGACAGAGGAGAAGAAAGATGAGCTGTGGAAGGATATTCTGAATCAGGCAGACCGCTTTTTTCTCAGAACCAGAGAATTAAAGCATATTCGGGTCTGGTGCGGCAACAGAGGAAATGAAGAGCTGTTTTGCCGGGAAAAAGAAAGCAGGGCCCATCAGCTTAAAGACCCTCTCAAGCTAATCCTGGCTCCCCGGGCAGCCATAAAAGCGGGCAGGCCATATACGGGAGTGGAGCTTTATCAGGAATTACGGGAAACCTGGCAGCTACAGATGGAAATGGTGGCTCCGGCTTATGTTTTGGGGATTTTAACCTGTATGGACAGTCATTCAGGGCTTGAGCGGCTGGAAAAAGCGCTGTGGGAAATTGACAGCCAACTGGCTCCGGCTAAGGATAGTCGGCCTCCAACGAGAACAGAAGACGGCAGTAAGCAGAGCAATCAGGAAAATAACCCTCCAGAGAGGAAGGAAACCATAGGAGAGGCCCTGGAGAAGGAAACCGAGCTGGTTTTACCGGCTTTGGCCAAAGGCCGGGAGTGCGCCGCCTATATTAATCTTTATCCTCCGGGGATTCCGCTAATTGTGCCGGGAGAGGTTATAAGCCGGGATTTAGTGGATACACTTTTAATATACAGTCAGCAGGATTTACCTTTGCAGGGCCTTGTCAGGAACAAAATCCCCGTGGTAAAGGACGGGGGAGTATGCTAAGGGCAACAGACCCCTGGAAAGTAAATCTTAATATAGAAAAAAGAGGAGATTATATGAGAAAAACAAAAATCATCTGCACCATTGGACCTGCATCCCAGAGTCCGGAAAAAGTCAGGGAAATGATTCTGGCAGGCATGAATGTATGCCGTTGTAATTTTTCCCACGGTTCATATGAGGAGCAGAAGGAAAAATTGATTAACGTGGTAAAAACCAGTGAAGAGTTGGGGATTCCTGTAGCTACGCTGCTGGACACCAAGGGACCGGAAATCCGCCTTCGTACCTTTGCAGAGGGTAAGGTGGAGCTGGAAACAGGTCAGCAGTTTACCCTTACGACGAAAGAAATAGAAGGAAACAAAGAGATGGTTTCCGTTACTTATAAAGATATTGTAAATGATGTAAAAAAAGGAGGCTGCGTGCTGCTGGATGACGGTTTAATCGAACTGCGGGTAGAAGAGATTACGGATACGGATTTAGTCTGCCGTGTAGTAAACGGCGGCCCCATTTCCGATAGGAAGGGAGTTAATCTTCCGGGGGCAAATCTGTCCATGCCCTTTATCAGTGAGCAGGACAGAAAGGATATTATTTTCGGAACAGAGGTAGGCTTCGATTTTATTGCGGCATCCTTTGTACGCTGTAAGGACGATATTCTGGAAGTAAGAAAAATTCTGGAAGAGAAGAAAAGTCCCATCAAGATTATTGCCAAGATTGAAAATATGCAGGGAATCAACAATCTGGACGAAATTCTGGAGGCTGCTGACGGCATCATGGTAGCCCGGGGGGATATGGGTGTGGAAGTGCCTATGGAAGAGGTTCCGGTCATCCAGAAAATGATGATTAAAAAGGCAGTGGCTATGGGTAAGCATGTTATTACCGCAACGCAGATGCTGGAGTCTATGACCAAGAATCCCAGACCCACCAGAGCAGAGACCACAGACGTAGCGAATGCGATTTACGACGGTACTACGGCGATTATGCTGTCGGGAGAAACTGCCAGCGGAAAATACCCTGTAGAAGCGCTAAAGACTATGTGCAAAATTGCCGAAAGAACTGAAAAGGATATTCATTATAATGAGCGAATGAAGAAGCTCTGGAATCAGGAGGAATCAGATATTACCACCGCAATTTCCCATGCTACCTGCACCACGGCGGCAGACCTGAAGGCGGCGGCAATTATCACCGTTACCATGTCCGGTTTTACGGCCAGCATGGTATCCCGCTTCAAACCGGAATGTCCTATTATTTCCTGCAGTGTAAATCCCAGAGTTTGCCGTCAGAGCAGCCTGCTTTGGGGAGTGACGCCGCTTTTGATTGAAAAGAAGGACAATACGGACGACCTCTTTAAAGAAGCTATCTGGGCGTCCCAGAAGGCAGGACTGATTAAAGAGGGCGATACGGTTATTTTGACCGCCGGTGTGCCTCTGGGCATTTCCGGAAAAACCAATATGATTCGTGTAATCGAAGTATAAAAATGTTGAATGAGGAGGTAAGAGTAAATGGATATTAAGGTAAACGGACCAAGCCAGCTTCCCGCAGTGGAACAGCCGGCTCCCGTCAATGAGGGAGACGGCAGCTTTAAATTTACTCTTGCCAGCCATGTTCAGGAAGCGGACCTGCAGGCCAGGCTCAGCTTTCTCATGGAGGAAATTACGGCGCAGGGTAACAGGCTGTCCAAAAAGCGGGACATCCGGGATATGCGAAAGTACCGGGGGTTGATTAAGGAATTCATGAATGAGATTGTCAACCGCTCCCATGAATTTTCCCGTGAAAATTTTCTGGACAGAAGAGGAAGGCACCGGGTATACGGAATCATACGCCTGGTGGACCAGACTTTGGATGAACTGGCCCAGGAGCTGGTAAAGGATGAACAGGACAATCTGGCAATCTTAAGTAAAATAGGGGAAATCAGAGGATTGCTGCTGGATATTTTTACTTAAAACCATAAAACAGGCAAAGGACGGATAAAACCATTTTGGAAGATGGTAGAAACGGGGGAATATGGCAAAGTTTACAGACATTATCGGACAGGAGCAGATTAAGGAACATTTGCAGAATGCCATTGCAATGGATAAGGTATCCCATGCCTACATTCTTCATGGAGAGCTGGGAGCAGGCAAGGAATACATTTCCAGAATATTTTCCATGACATTACAGTGTGAAAGAAAAGGAGCAGACCCCTGCGGAGAGTGCCGCTCCTGTAAGCAGGCTGAGAGCAGAAACCATCCGGATATTATCTGGGTAAGCCATGAAAAGCCCAATTCCATCGGAGTAGAAGATATTCGCAGTCAGGTAAATAATGACATGGAGATTAAGCCTTACTACGGTCCCCGTAAAATATACATTATCAATGAAGCGGAGAAAATGACGCCTCAGGCGCAGAACGCTCTGTTGAAAACTTTGGAGGAGCCCCCGGCATATGGGATAATCCTGCTTTTAACCACCAATGTGGATGCTCTTTTACCTACTATCGTAAGCCGCTGTGTAGTATTAAATATGCGTCCGGTTAAGGACAGAGATATTGAAGAGTATCTGATGAAGCAGCTTCATGTACCGGATTACAAGGCCAGACTCTGCGCCGCTTTTGCCAGAGGCAATACAGGCAAGGCGAAGCATCTGGCAGAAAATGAGGATTTTGACCATATTAAAGAAGAAGCAGTGTCTTTGTTAAAATATATCAAAGACATGGAAATTGCAGAAATTGTGACAGCCATTATAAAGATTAGTGAATATAAATTGGATGTAAACAGCTACATGGATATTCTTTTCGTGTGGTTCAGGGATGTTTTGTTGTTCAAGGCGACAAAAGAACCCAACGACTTGATTTTTAAGGAAGAGATACAGTATATTAAAAAGACAGCAGACCGAAGCTCCTATGAGGGAATTGAAAGGATTTTGAATGCCCTGGATAAGACGCAGCAGAGAATAGCAGCCAATGTGAACTTTGATTTGGCTATGGAGCTTCTGTTTTTAACCGTTAAGGAGAATTCATAGATATGATAAAAGTAATTGGAGTAAGATTTCGTACTGCAGGCAAGATTTATTTTTTTGACCCCCTGCAGTTTCAGGTAAAGAGGGGAGACCATGTTATTGTGGAAACTGCCCGGGGAGTAGAGTATGGAACCGTGGTCTGTGCTCCAAAGGAAGTGGAAGAGGAAAAGGTGTTTCAGCCTTTGAAGCCGGTACTCAGAGTAGCTACTGACAGAGATGACGAGCAGGAGAGGACTAATAAGGAAAAGGAAAAAGAGGCCTTTAAAATCTGCCTGGAGAAAATCAGGAAGCATGAACTGGATATGAAGCTCATTGATGCGGAATATACCTTTGATAATAATAAAGTATTGTTTTATTTTACGGCAGACGGACGAATCGATTTCAGAGAGCTGGTGAAGGATTTGGCTTCTGTATTCAAGACGAGAATTGAGCTCAGGCAGATTGGTGTAAGAGATGAGACCAAAATTTTGGGCGGAATGGGGAGCTGTGGAAGACCCCTGTGCTGCCATACCCATTTGTCTGAATTTATTCCTGTGTCCATTAAGATGGCAAAGGAGCAGAATTTGTCTTTGAATCCTACGAAGATTTCCGGTGTTTGTGGCAGATTGATGTGCCGCTAAAAGCATGAAGAAGAGACTTATGAGGAGCTGAATAAGAGTCTGCCTCATGTGGGGGATTTTGTTCATTGTGATGATGGAGCCAGGGGCGAGGTGCATAGTGTAAACGTGCTTCGTCAGTTGGTAAAGGTAATCATTGAAGTGGATGACCAAAAGGAAATCCGGGAGTATAAGGCAGACCAGCTTCGCTTTAAGAGAAAGCATAAAAAAGAAAAGCTGGAAGTCGAGGACAAAGAGCTGGAGCAGTTGGAAAAACTGGAAAGACAGGAGAAGCAGGAGCAGCTTGATAAGGAGGATAAGCCGGAGAGACCAGAGAAACCGGACAGGCCGGAAAGACAGCATAGAGGAGAAAGACGGGAACGGCCAAGGCCAGAGAGAGCCGAACGACATGAGAAAGCACAACGGCAGGACAGAGCGGAGAAAAACGGCAAACCGGACAGACGCCACAGAACGGAAAGACCCGAACGGCATGAGAGAAAGCGTGAAGAGGGCTTTGGAGTAAGCAATGATAAAAAACACAGAACGAATAGATGAATTACAAAGAAACGGTTATCGAATCATTCAGGATTCGGACCGTTTTTGTTTTGGAATGGATGCAGTGCTTTTGTCTGGCTTTGCTGCGGCAAAGGAAGGGGAC